>JANLST010000512.1:0-2872 GCA_031362505.1 Sphingomonadales bacterium | reverse complement strand
CCGATCTTAAACGATGCCTTCCAGCCGCGCCTTGAGCTGGAGGCCAAGCAAACGGCAGTAGAACCGCACTTGCGCCAGGTTGCCGCCCATGAACCACAAGCCTTCTTGGGCCGTGGGCTTCCACATGTTGCGCAATTCGCCTTCCCATGGTCCAGGGTCGCCCTTGAATCCCGAGCCGTAGCCCCAGCACTTGCCGATTCTTTCGGCAACGTCGGCGCCAATCAGCCGGGCGACCCATTGCTCCATCGATCCGAAGCCGGTGGCATAGATGATCAAGTCGGCCTCGATGTGGCTGCCATCGGCAAATGCTACGCCGGTTTCGAAAAGGTGAGCGATTTCGGTCCCGGACTTGAGCGCGATGCGCCCATCTGCGATCATTTCCGACGCGCCGACATCAATATAGTATCCCGAAGCTGAACGCAGATACTTGCCGCTGATGCCGGTGCCGTCCTCGGCGAAGTCGAGTTTGAACCCGGCCTTTTCTAGACGTTCGTAAAATGGCGCCTCCGCCTCACGAATGGCGGTCCAGGTCCGGCGGGCACCGATTTCCTGCAGGCGTATCGGCACCGAGGCGCCGATCAGGTCCGCAATATCGGTGGTGATACCGGCATCAACAGCTTCCTGCGAATAGATCGGCTTGAGCATTACGTCGGTCATCGATTGCTGGCGAACGATATGCGTGGACGAACGCTGTACCATGGTCACTTGGGCACCGTGCTCGACAAGATCGGCGCAGATGTCGTGCGCGCTATTGTTGGCCCCGATCACTACCACGCGCTTTCCTTCAAACCCCGCGCCGCCAGGATGGGCGCTGGAATGATACTGCACACCCTTAAAGCAGTCCTGTCCTTCGATCTCCGGCAAAATTGGAAAACCGGCATTGCCCAGCGCCATGATCAGATGGGTGGGGTGCAGTTGGATTTCCTTGCCGTCCTGTCGCACCTTGGCCTGCCAGTTGCCGGTGGTGGGATCATGCCGGGCGGACACCAGTTCCGCCCCGGTCCACACGTTCAGTTCCATCGCCCCGGCATAGTGTTCCAGCCAGTCGCCCATTTTATCCTTCGGCGTATAGACAGCCCAGTGATCGGGGAAGGGCAGGTACGGCATGTGATCATACCAGACCGGGTCATGCAAAGTCAGAGACTTGTAACGCGAGCGCCACTGGTCTCCTATCCGGGGATGCTTGTCGATCAGCAGATGCGGCACTCCCAGCAGCTGCAGTGTCGCACCGATGGCAAGGCCAGCCTGCCCGGCGCCGACTACAAGCACATAGGGTTGTTTGGTGATGCCCATCGCCGCCCGCTCATCCAGAAGCAGATCCTGCCAGTTGCGGCCTGAGGGATCGTTGATCACGCCACTGGGACGTCTGCTTCGAAGCGGGAATTCATGACCGCGCAGATCGCAAAGCATGGTGAACAGGGCCAATGCCTTGCCCTCAACCAGACGCAAATAGCCCCGGCAACTGCCCGTTGAAGTCTCGAAAGCGATGAAACCCTCGCTTGCTCCAGGTGCCGCCTCTGTCGTCCAGTTGCGCGCTGCAGCCCGAGAGGCATGTGCATCCGCGAAGGCAGCGATCGCATCGGCGCCTTCGTGAGTGGCAAGCGTCCATTCAAACGCCAGAAAATCTCGCCAAAATCCTGTCGGCAGGAACATGTCGGCCATTGCCGCCCCGTTCCTGGCCGCGAGCACTTCATCGAAGCTGGCGAGCCAGCCAACGACATCGGTCAAAGCAAATCCTCCGTTACACTTTGTTTCCTGATTGAACCGTGATGCATTGTCAAAGTAACCGCACCGAGCGGCAGAATCTCGCGGCCTGACATCTGGCAAGTTTGAGGATGCCTGCGTCTATTAGAGACGAGTTCGCATCGGACTGGCTCCACCCCAGCCAGTGCTCGCCAACTTTCGGTACCCTTTGTACCATCCGGAAACGGAGACGAGTAGAGGAGCCGCTGGCTCCACCGATCGACGTCGGCAGGATCGAGTTCCAGGAACGAATTTTCGCTCCCCGAGAAACAGCATTGGACTTTGAAACTGAACCGAGCATTGATTGCGGGCGAAGGCAGGCGGAGTCGTCGCTCGACTGGCGGACGGTGCTCTGGGTGGTAGAGGTCAAGAACCAAACGAGAAAAGGGGGCAAGACATGTCAAATCCGGATGAAACGCTTCTCGCCGATGACGTGAAAACGCTACACAATATGGGCTATGCACAGGAACTGTCTCGAAGAATGGGGCACTTTTCCAATTTTGCAATTTCCTTTTCGATCATTTGCATCCTCTCGGGGGGCATCAATTCGCTGGGGCAAGGCACCAGTGGAGCCGGTGGCGCTGCGCTCGGTATAGGCTGGATCGTTGGCGGCCTGGCTGCGCTGATGTTTGCGCTGGGAATGGCGCAATTGTCCTCGGCATTTCCAACCGCCGGTGGTCTGTATCATTGGAGCTCGATCGTTGGCGGGCGTTTCTGGGGATGGCTTACTGCTTGGCTCAATCTCATCGGTCTCATCACGGTGCTGGCCGCTATCAACGTTGGCACGTTCAATTTCTTTGTCGGCTCCTTCGGATCGCTAGTTGGAATCGAGGCGGGCTATTGGTCGCAGCTGGTTTTCCTGATCGTGATGACCGGCATTCAGGCGCTCATCAACCATCTCGGAATCAGGACGACGACCAAGCTGACCGACCTTTCGGGATATTTGATTTTGGCCGGTGCAGTCCTGCTGACCGTCGCGCTGCTTGTTTACGCCCCGTCTCGTGATTTCAGCCGATTGTGGACATTCACCAACTATTCCGGCGCCGCTGGCGGCGATGTGTGGCCCGAGACCAGCTCGATGATGCTGATCTTCTTCCTCGGGCTTTTGCTCCCAATCTACACATTGACC
>JANLST010000357.1:0-19591 GCA_031362505.1 Sphingomonadales bacterium | reverse complement strand
ATGGATGCCGTCGGCACCAATATCCGGCTCGACTCGCGCGGGCGGCAGGTTTTGCGCGCGCTTCCGCGGATCAACGAGGACGTCAACGAGGAATGGGCGCATGACAAGACGCGCCACGCGGTCGATGGCCTGATGCATCGTCGGCTCGACAAGCCCTATGTCCGCAAGGGTGGCCAGCTCGTCGAGGCAGACTGGGACGAAGCCCTGAAAGTGACGGCCAAGGCGTTGAAGGCAGCCGGGAAATCGGTTGCCGCAATCGCGGGCGATCAGGTCGATTGCGAAACGATGTTCGCCGCGCATGAAATCGTCAAAAAACTCGGCGGGTCGATGCTTGAAGGGCGGCAGACCGGGCTTGCCTATGATGTGTCGTCGCTCGCGGCGGTCGCGTTCAACACCGGCATCGCCAGTCTCGAAAATGCGGACGTGATCCTGCTGGTCGGGAGTGACCTGCGGCATGAGGCGCCGCTGATCAATACGCGCGTCCAGAAGGCCGTGCGCAAGAAGGGCGCAAAAGTCTTCGCCATCGGTCCCGAAACCGACCTGACCTACAAGGTTGAATGGTTGGGCGCGTCGCTCAAGTTGCTTGGCAAGCTGCCCAAGGAGGTCGCCGATGCGCTGAAAGGCGCTGAGAGGCCCGCCCTCATTCTTGGCGGCGGGGCACTGCGCTATGACGGCGCACATGGGGCGGCACTCGCGCTTGCATCCAAGTACAAGCTGGTCCGCAACGGCTGGAATGGTTTCAACGTCACCCATTTCGCCGCGGCGCGGATGGGCGGGCTGATGCTCGGCTATGCGACCAAAGGCGGGATCAAGGCACTGGCAGCAAAGAAGCCCAAACTGGTCTTTTTCCTCGGCGCAGACGAAGTGAATTACGATCTCTTCGCCGATACGTTCAAGGTCTATGTCGGCCATCATGGCGATGCGGGCGCGCATGCGGCGGATGTCATCCTGCCGGGCCCGGCCTATACAGAGAAATCGGGGACCTATGTGAACAATGAGGGCCGGGTCCAGCGCGGCGAACGCGCGGTGTTCCCGCCGGGCGATGCACGCGAGGACTGGGCAATCTTCCGAGCGCTTTCCGATGCTGCGGATGCGACCTTGCCGTTCGACAGCCTTGACCAACTTCGTGTGGCGATGGCCAAGGCAGTCCCTGCGCTCGGGCAGGAAGGCTTGGCTGACTATGACTGGAACCCACCGGCACTTCCCGACAAGCCCGTGGATGATATTGCCGATTATCCGATCAAGGATTTCTACCTGACCAACGCCATTTGCCGCGCGTCCCCAACGATGCAGCGCTGCTCGAATGAACTCGTCCACGGCATCGAATGGCTGGAGGCGGCGGAATGATGGGGTTGCTCGATATGCTCCCTCGCCCCCTTCAGGGGGAGAGGGCCGGGGAGAGGGGGCCGGAGCGACGTGCAGCGAGCGTATCTGCGTCGATGTTCCTCGCCAACTCCCCCCTCTCCCTGACGACGCTCTGCTTCGTCTGTCCCTCTCCCCCTGAAGGGGGTGAGGGGATGGGGAGCGTCCGATGACCGAATGGTTCCAGTCCACTTTCCTCGGCTACGGCTTTGGCTGGTTTGTCGCAACGACGATCCTGATCCTGTTGATCGCGCTGCCGCTCATGCTTGCGGTCGCGATGATCATTTATGCCGATCGCAAGATCTGGGCGGCAATGGCGCTGCGGCGCGGGCCGAACGTGGTCGGACCGTTCGGATTGCTGCAATCCTTTGCGGACGGTTTGAAGGTTTTCCTGCAGGAAACCATCATCCCATCGGCAGCCAATCGCGGGCTGTTCCTGTTGGCGCCGATCATCACCTTCACGGTCGCTCAGATCGTCTGGGCGGTCATACCGTTCGGGCCAAAGATGGTGCTTGCGGATATCAATGTCGGGCTGCTTTATATCCTCGCGGCGTCGAGCCTTGGCGTTTACGGCGTGATCATTTCGGGCTGGGCCTCAAACTCGAAATACCCGTTTTACAGTGCGTTACGTGCTGCTGCGCAGATCGTGTCGTATGAAGTCTCAATCGGTTTCGTGCTCATCTCTGTTGTGCTCTGGGCGGACTCGTTCAACCTTTCCGTGATCGTCGAGAAGCAGCAGGGCGCAGGCTTCCTGCCGTTCCTCAACGGCTTCGGCTTCAACCCGCTACTCTTTCCGATGGCGGTCGTGTTCCTCATCTCGGCGCTCGCTGAAACCGCGCGCGCACCGTTCGATCTGACCGAGGCCGAGAGCGAACTCGTCGCCGGTTACCAGACCGAGTATTCATCGATGAGCTTCGCGCTCTTTTGGCTTGGCGAATATGCCAATGTCCTCCTGATGTGCGCGCTGAACGCGATCCTGTTCTGGGGTGGCTGGCTGCCCCCGATCGACTGGGCGCTGCTTTATGCCGTCCCCGGAATCATCTGGTTCTTCGGGAAGATACTGATCTTCTTCTTCATCTTCTCGTGGATCAAGGCGACCGTGCCCCGCTACCGCTATGACCAGTTGATGCGCCTGGGCTGGAAAATCTTCCTGCCGCTCTCGTTGCTCTGGGTGTTTCTGGTGTCGGGCTATCTGATGCTGACGAGGTATGGGGGATGAGTGTGCTTCTCAGCCTTGCCGCCGCATATTCGATCACCGTTCTGCAACGCTACGACTGCGCGATGGATCGTCAGGTCGTGATTTCCAGCAAAGGCGGTGAATGGACGATGGGCAGCAATCCAATCGCGGACAAGGATTTGGCAATTTGGCGCCCGTCGCTCGAACTCACAACAGTGTCCCTTGGTGATGTGATTCAGGATGAGGTGCGGGTGACGTGGAACGAAGACATTGCCCAAATCAGGGGAAGCCATCGCTTTCAATGGCTCGCCCCCGGGCAGTTTGCGTTTTCATCAGAACGTCGGAATGCGTGCACGTTCACGGAAAAGGGTTGTGTTTCGATGGTCGAGGTATCGGATGTCGATGAGCGGACGGCTTTGATTTCAATTACGCCAGCGGGATCGGCCCATGACACAAAGACCGGTACTCGCTCGTTCTTGCACTTGATCTCTCTCGGAAAGTGCACGCGCACGAAAGTTGCCAAATGAGCCTCATCGCCCACTATATCAAAACCTTCACCCTTTGGGAGTTCGTGAAGGCGCACGCCCTCACGCTGAAATATTTCTTCAAGCCCAAGGCGACGATCAACTATCCTTATGAAAAGAACCCGCTTTCGCCGCGGTTCCGGGGTGAACATGCCTTGCGCCGCTATCCCAATGGGGAGGAACGTTGCATCGCGTGCAAGCTGTGCGAGGCGGTGTGCCCGGCGCAGGCGATCACGATCGAGGCGGAGCCGCGCGAGGATGGCAGCCGACGCACGACGCGATACGACATCGACATGACCAAATGCATCTATTGCGGCTTCTGCCAGGAAGCTTGCCCGGTTGATGCCATCGTCGAAGGTCCGAATTTCGAATATGCGACCGAAACCCGCGAGGAGCTGCTTTACGACAAGTCAAAGCTTCTCGAAAACGGTGACAAGTGGGAACGCGCAATCGCGGCGAACCTTGCCGCCGATGCGCCGTATCGATAGGGGCGGCGGGTGATCCAGGTCTTTGCCTTTTACCTCTTCGCCGCCATGGTGATTGCTTCGGGCGCGCTTGTGATCCTGTCGCGCAATCCCGTGCATAGCGTGCTGTGGTTGATCCTTGCGTTCTTCAACGCGGCCGGGCTGATGGTGCTGGTCGGCGCTGAATTCATCGCGATGCTTTTGGTGATCGTCTATGTCGGCGCGGTTGCGGTGCTGTTCCTTTTCGTGGTGATGATGCTCGACATCGATTTTGCCGAGTTGCGCGGCGGATTGGCGCGATATGGCATTTTTGGCTTGTTGATTGCTCTTGTTCTGGCCGGAGAGATGATCGTTGCGGGCGGCGCGTGGAGCGCTGGCAAGATCGAACTTGCCCAACGCGTGGCCCCGATCACGAACGACATGTCGAACATTGAGGCGATGGGCGCGGTGCTCTATTCGCGTTACCTCTACGTCTTCGAAGCGGCGGGGCTTGTTCTGCTGGTGGCAATGATCGGGGCCATCGTCCTGACCCATCGCGAACGCCGCGACACGCGTCCGCAAAATATCTCGCAACAAGTGCGCCGCCGCCCACAGGATGCGACGCGCAATGTGAATCACCCGGTGGGGCAGGGCGTGGAACTATGATCGGTCTTCAGCACTACCTGGTTGTCAGTGCGATCCTGTTCGTGATGGGAGTGCTTGGCATCTTCATCAACCGCAAGAATGTGATCATCATCCTGATGGCGATCGAATTGATCCTGCTGGCGGTAAACATCAATTTCGTGGCGTTTAGCGCCTATCTGGGGGATCTGGTCGGCCAGGTTTTCGCCATGTTCGTGCTGACCGTCGCAGCGGGGGAGGCGGCCATCGGGCTTGCGATCCTTGTCATCTATTTCCGGGGCCGTGGCACGATCGCGGTTGACGATATCAACCGGATGAAGGGGTGAGCCGGTCGTGACTGCCATCAAGCTCATTGTCTTCCTGCCGCTGCTGGCCGCGATCATCGCGGGCCTTGGCAACCGGATGCTCGGCAATTTCGCCGCCAAGCTGGTCACCACCGGTGCGCTTTTCATATCGGCGGCGCTGAGTTGGCCGATCTTCTTCGCCTTCCTCGGGGGCCATGCGGAGTCGCAGGTCGTGCCGGTGCTGGATTTCATCCGCTCAGGTGATCTCGTTGCAAATTGGACGTTCCGTGTCGATGCGCTGACGGCAGTGATGCTGGTTGTGGTGACCACCGTCTCGAGCCTCGTCCATCTCTACAGCTGGGGCTACATGGAAGAAGATCCGAGCCAGCCACGCTTCTTCGCCTATCTCTCGCTGTTCACCTTTGCGATGCTGATGCTGGTAACGGCAGATAACCTCGTCCAGATGTTCTTCGGCTGGGAAGGGGTCGGGCTCGCGTCCTATCTGCTCATCGGGTTCTGGTATCACAAGCCAAGCGCCAATGCGGCTGCGATCAAGGCATTTGTGGTCAATCGCGTGGGCGATTTCGGCTTCTCGCTTGGGATTTTCGGGGTTTTCCTTGTGTTCGGGACAGTCTCGATCCCCGCAATCCTTGAAGCGGCACCCGCCTATGCCGGATCGACCATCGGTTTCCTAGGCCATCGAGTGGATACGCTGACGCTGCTCTGCATCTTGTTGTTCATTGGAGCCTGCGGTAAATCGGCGCAACTCGGCCTGCACACCTGGCTGCCCGATGCGATGGAAGGGCCGACTCCGGTCTCCGCGCTAATCCATGCCGCGACAATGGTGACGGCAGGTGTCTTCATGGTATGCCGCCTCTCTCCGTTGTTTGAACAGAGCCATATGGCGATGACGGTCGTCACCTATGTCGGGGCGGCGACCGCGCTGTTCGCAGCGACGGTTGGCACGACGCAGACCGACATCAAGCGGGTGATCGCCTATTCGACCTGCTCGCAGCTCGGCTATATGTTCTTTGCGGCCGGCGTCGGTGCCTATGGCGCGGCGATGTTCCACCTCTTCACTCATGCCTTTTTCAAGGCTCTTCTGTTCCTTGGGGCTGGCTCGGTGATCCACGCGATGCATCATGAGCAGGACATGCGCTACTATGGCGGTTTGCGGAAACAGATACCGCTGACCTTCTATGCGATGCTGGCGGGCACACTGGCCATAACCGGGGTAGGGGTTGCCGGACTTTTCGGCTTTGCCGGTTTCTATTCCAAGGACGCGATCATCGAAGCGGCATTTGCCAGCGGCACCGAAGCAGGCGGTGTCGCCTTCGCGGTCGCCGTATTCTCGGCGCTGCTGACGAGTTTCTATTCGTGGCGGCTGATCTTCCTGACCTTCTACGGCAAGCCGCGTTGGGCCGGCTCGGAGCATATCCAGCATGCGACCCATGGCGATCATGCCCATGGCCATGACGATCATCATCATGCACACGACGACGGCACCGCCGGATATCACCCGCACGAAAGCCCCTATACGATGTTGGTTCCGCTGGGCTTGCTGGCGGTAGGCGCGATCTTCTCAGGTTTCGTCTTTCATGAGCAGTTCATCAGTGCGGAGCACGGTGCGGAATTCTGGAAGGGGTCGCTGGCGTTCAGTGAGCACCTGGCGCACGCGATGCATGAAGTGCCGATCTGGGTGAAATATTCGGCCACGGCAGCGATGCTGACTGGCTTTGGTATCGCGTGGCTCGCTTATATCAGGGACACGACGATCCCGGCGCGCTTCACCGCGATGTTCAGCGGGCTTTACCAATTCCTCCTCAACAAATGGTATTGGGACGAACTGTACGACCTGATCTTTGTCCGTCCGGCGCTCTGGCTCGGTCGTCTGTTTTGGCACAAGGGCGATGTTGGTACGATCGACCGCTTTGGGCCGCACGGTGCCGCCGAACTGGTACAGCAGGGCAGTCGTTTCGCTGTGCGGTTCCAGACCGGCTATCTTTATTCCTATGCATTTGTGATGCTGCTTGGCCTTGTCGGTCTTGCGACCTGGGCCATCGTGCGATGACCGGCTTTCCGATCCTTTCGGTCATGATTCTGTTGCCGATTGCGGCGGCGGCGATAAGCCTGTTCCTCTCAAACAAGGGTGCGCGCTGGATTGCGCTCGCCACCACGCTCGTCCTGTTCGCGCTCGGCATCGACTTGTGGGTGAACTACGAAATCGGCGGTCCGCAATGGCAGTTTGTTGAGAATGCGCCGGTTTTCGGACGCTTTGCATGGGCCTTGGACATAGACGGCATTGCGCTGATGCTGATCGTCCTGTCGGTCTTCCTGATGCCGATCTGCATCCTTGCCAGTTGGGACGCGATTGAAAAGCGCGTACCCGAATATATGGCGGCATTCCTCCTGATGGAGGCGTTCATGATCGGCGTCTTCGCGTCGCAAGATCTGTTCCTTTTTTACATTTTCTTCGAAGCCGGCTTGATCCCGATGTATCTGATCATCGGCATCTGGGGTGGGGCAGAGCGGATCAAGGCGAGCTACAAATTCTTCCTGTATACGCTGCTCGGTTCGGTGCTGATGCTGATTGCGATGATGTATATGGTCGCGACGGCGGGGACGACCGACATCCCGACGCTAATGGAATTCGGCTTTGACCCACACGTCCAGAATTGGCTCTGGCTGGCTTTCTTCGCGAGCTTCGCAGTAAAGATGCCAATGTGGCCGGTCCATACCTGGTTGCCCGATGCGCACGTCCAGGCGCCCACAGCGGGTTCGGTGATTCTGGCAGGTGTGTTGCTCAAGATGGGCGGATATGGGTTCATCCGCTTCTCGTTACCCATGTTCCCGGACGCGTCGGCGCAATTGGTGTGGATCGTCTTCGGCCTGTCCATGATTGCCGTCGTGTATACTTCTCTTGTTGCGTTGGTGCAGACGGACATGAAGAAGCTGATCGCCTATTCGTCGGTGGCACATATGGCATTCGTGACGATCGGGCTGTTTACTTTCAACCGACAAGGGATCGAAGGCGCGCTTATCGTGATGCTTGCGCACGGCCTTGTCTCAGGCGCCCTGTTCCTGTGCGTCGGCGTGATTTATGACCGCCTCCATACCCGCGAGATTGACCGCTATGGCGGGCTCTCGAACAATATGCCCTATTATGCGCTGTTTTTGATGTTCTTCACAATGGCGAGCGTCGGATTGCCCGGCACTGCGAACTTCGTCGGCGAGTTCCTGGCGCTGGTGGGGGCCTACAATGCCAATAGTTGGGTCGCGGCCGTTGCCACGACCGGCATTATTCTCGGGGCGGCCTACATGCTCTATCTCTATCGCCGCGTGGCGTTCGGGGAGAGCAAGAATGCCGATGCAGCGGCCATGCCGGACCTCAACCTGCGCGAATGGACGATGTTGGCCCCGATTGCGGCTGCAACGTTGTGGATGGGAATCTATCCGGAAAGCTTCCTCGCCCCAATGCGCGCAGATGTCGGGACAATTCTTGCGCGGGTCTCGGCGGCCACACCACCCAGCGATGCCCAATTGAAGTTGGGCAAGGTCAAGCCAAGCGCCGAAGTGCATGAGGAGACGCACTGATGTTCGATTCCGCGTCACTTGCGCTCACGTTGCCCGAACTCATCCTTTCGATCGGCGGCACCATGCTGATGCTCGTTGCGGCCTTTGCAGGTGACGCAGCAACGCGTGCCATCAGCTGGGCAGCAGTCCTGCTGTTGGGGGCTGCGGGCCTTGCGCTTGCGGGAGTTGCCGGATCGGGTGGCGAAGCGTTCAATGGCCTCTACCGTGCCGATGCGTTCGGCGCCTTTGCCAAGACATTGATTTACGGCGCGGCCGCTGTCTCGATCCTTATCGCCCCGCGCTGGTTCGAACGTGAAGACAGGCTACGCGCCGAGTATCCGGTGCTCATCCTGTTTTCGGCTGTGGGTATGGGCATGATGGTGTCGGCCACCAACCTGCTGAGCCTCTATGTTGGGCTCGAACTGCAGAGCCTTGCCGCCTATGTGCTGGCGAGCTTCATGCGTCGCGATGCACGCTCCGCAGAGGCGGGTCTCAAATATTTTGTCCTTGGTGCGCTTGCTTCGGGCATCTTGCTCTACGGCATGTCGCTACTCTATGGCTTTTCTGGCACGACGGATTATGCGGGCATCGCCAAGGCTCTGGGGAATGGAGTGAGCATTGGCGAATTGTTCGGGATCGTCTTCCTGCTTTCGGGGATTGCCTTCAAGGTCTCCGCCGTGCCGTTCCACATGTGGACGCCGGACGTCTATGAAGGTGCACCGACGCCCGTCACCACCTTCTTCGCCACCGCGCCCAAGGTGGCGGCCATCGGCATGCTTGTTCGTGTCAGCATCACCGGCATGGGCAGTGCGACGCATGACTGGCAACAGATCATCATCTTCATGGCGCTGGCCTCGATCGTTGTGGGCGCGGCAGGCGCCATCGGGCAGAGCAATATCAAGCGACTGCTCGCCTACTCGTCTATCAACAATGTTGGCTTCGCCCTGATCGGGCTGGCGGCGGGTACCGAGGCCGGGGTAGCAGCGATCATGAGCTATTTGGCGATCTATGTTGTCATGACCATCGGCAGCTTCGTCTGCGTCCTTCAAATGCGCGATGAAAGCGGGGCGCCGGTTGAGACCATCGCCAGCCTTTCGGGCCTGTCGCAGACCCGCAAGGGTCTTGCTGCGGCACTTGCCATCTTCATGTTCTCGCTTGCTGGCATTCCGCCATTGTTCGGTTTTTGGGCGAAGTTCCTCGTTTTTGAAGCCGCCGTGAAGGCCGGCCTTTTCCCGCTTGCCGCGATTGGTATCGCAGCATCGGTCATCGGCGCGTTTTATTATCTCAAAATCATCAAGACCATGTATTTCGATGAACCTGGAATCCCGTATGCCAAGAGCGAGTCGATCCTTGAAAAGGGTCTGATCCTCGCTTCGGCGACGTTCATTGTGCTTGGCTATGGATTGATTCCGGTTCTTGGAACCGCTTCGTCCGCTGCCGCCAAAGCCCTTTTCTAATCGGCATGATAAAGACGGTTGAGGAAACGGCTTCGACCAATGCTGATATGCTGGGACTCGCTGCGGCCGGAGAACCTGAAGGTAGTTGGCTTCGCGCCGAGACCCAGTCCGATGGCAGAGGGCGCATGGGCAGGGGGTGGCATTCTCCGATTGGCAATCTCTACGCCAGCACACTTGTTCGTCTTCAATCATATGACCCCCCTGCCGCAACCCTCGCACTCATGGCGGCGGTCGCGCTTCATGAAGTCGTGGTTGCTTATGCAACCGATAACATGTCTGTCATGATCAAATGGCCGAATGACATATTGGTCAACGAGGCCAAGCTGGCTGGCATCCTGCTTGAACGCTCGGGTGATGCAGTTGTGATCGGCATTGGCGTCAATCTCGGTTTTCATCCCGTCGGGCTCGAACGTGCCGTGACAAGTCTTGTGGCTCAAGGTGGAGAAGCTCCGGATCCGCACTATTTCTGCGAGGACCTGGCTAAGGCTATTGCGCACTGGCTCGGGCGTTGGCGCGGAGTTGGGTTGAACATCGTTCGGCAGGCCTGGCTCAATGGTGCGCATCCGGTTGGTGCCGCGCTTACCGCCAACCTTGGAGACGGCACGTCACACGAAGGTTTTTTCGACGGGCTTGAATCCGACGGTGCTTTGCGTCTTCGCTTGGCGGATCGCTCGCTTCGTGTCATTCGTGCAGGCGATGTTTTTCTGATTTGAAGGGGGGGGGTGCCGGATGCTGCTTGCGATTGATGTCGGCAACACCAATGTCAAATTTGCGCTGGTTGATGGCATCGAGATCAAGACGCGTTGGCGCGTTGCGACCGATGCACGTCGGACGGCGGACCAATATGCGGTCTGGCTGACCCAACTACTGGAACTTGAGGGCTATCAGCGCAGCGACGTGACGGCGGTCGTCATCTCGACAGTTGTTCCGCGTGCTCTTCACAACTTACAGCTCCTGTCGGACAAATATTTCGGTGTCGACGCGCTGGTCGCGGGGCGCTCTCCGCTCGAATGGGGTATTACGCTCGATGTAAAGGAGCCAGGCTCCGTCGGTGCAGACCGGGCGGTCAACGCAATAGCGGCGCATCATGAGCATCAAGGCGACCTCATCATGATCAGCTTCGGGACTGCGACAACGTTTGATCATGTCGATTTCAATGGTGCCTATAAGGGCGGTATCATTGCCCCCGGTCTTAACCTGTCTCTTGATGCGCTCGTTGCCGCGACAGCGAAGTTACCGCGCATTGCCATCGAATTGCCCGAAGATGAGAGCGTCATCGGCCGAACGACCGAAAGTCAGATGCTGATTGGCATCTATTGGGGTTATGTCGCGTTGATAGAGGGGCTACTCAGCCGGATGAAGGCCGAGATTGGCCGGCCCGTCAAAGTGGTCGCGACGGGAGGACTGGCAACTCTGTTCCAGCAGCATGCCCATCTTTTCGATGCGATCGAGCCGGACCTGACGCTCAAGGGGCTTGCCCTGCTCTATGCGCGCGCCCAATAGGCCGTCACGTCCGGCACTCCGGATACAAAAGAATTGGACCCCCCTGCTTGACGACCCCCGGTAACGAACTGCTGTTTCTCGCGCTTGGCGGGTCGGACGAAATTGGCATGAATGTCAATCTCTATGGCTGCCAGGGCAAATGGATCATGGTCGATCTTGGCCTGACCTTCGGTGGAACGGAATATGCCGGATGTGACCTCGTTCTCCCGGATCTCGAATTTATCGAAAACCGCAAGAAGGATCTGTTGGGAATCGTTCTGACGCATGGGCACGAAGATCATATCGGCGCAATCCCCTATTTGGCTGCCGATCTCGATGTGCCGCTGTATGCAACGCCTTTTACCGCCACGCTCATTCGGGGAAAGCTCGAGGAAGAAGGGCTTGCCAGCGATGTCGAGCTTAAGGTGATCGAGAATGGCGGATCGTTCGATCTTGGACCGTTCAAATTGCGCTACCTGTCGCTGGCGCATTCAATCCCCGACATGAATGCTGTTGTGATTGATACGCCTCACGGCCGGATTTTCCATACTGGCGATTGGAAGCTCGATGAACAGCCGGTGTTGGGCCCAACCGTCAACCCGGAGGACCTGAGGGCAATAGGAGATGAGGGCGTCTTCGCGCTGGTTTGCGATTCCACCAATGCTTTCAATGCAGACGATAGCGGTACCGAAGGAAGCGTCCGCGACGGCCTGATGAAGAGCGTGAAGGCCGCCAAGGGCAGGGTCCTTGTCACGAGTTTCGCGTCGAACGCCGCGCGGCTTGAAACTTTGCACCAGGTCGCGAAGGAAACCGGGCGCCAGCTGTGCGTCGCCGGACGCTCTCTTGACCGGATTGTCCGAGCGGCACAGGCGAATGGCATGTTGAAGAATTTTCCGCAGCCGATGGATTTCGATGCAGCAATGCGGCTTGCACCCCGCGAACTGATGATCGTTGCGACTGGCGGGCAGGGCGAAGTGCGGGCTGCGCTCGCTCGCATTGCGGGAGATAATCACCAGTTGAAACTCGATGCAGGCGATACGGTCATTTTTTCGTCGAAGCAGATTCCGGGAAACGAGACAGCGATTGGTCGAATCCAGAACGCGCTTGCGCGGAAGGAAGTGATCATGGTCACCGAAAAGCAGGCCCATGTGCACGTGTCTGGGCATCCGGGGCGGCCGGAACTCACGGCGATGTATGATTGGATCCGGCCTGAATTGTTGGTGCCCGTCCACGGCGAGCGGCGCCATATGGCAGAGCAGGCGCGCTTCGGACTTTCCTGTGGCATCCCCAACGCGCTGGTCCAATCAAATGGCGATGTCGTCCGACTGGCGCCGGGCGCGCCGAAGATTATCGGGCGGGAGCGCACAGGGCGGCTCGTGCTGGACGGCGATGTGATCCTGCCTGCCGATGGGGGCACGATCGGTGAACGTCGCCGGATCGGCCAGCACGGACTCATTGCCGTGGCCGTGGTTCTCGATGGTGCGGGCAAGCTGGCCGCGAATCCGGAAATTCGGCTGCAAGGTGTCCCGGTTGAGGAAGATCGCAACGATTTCGTTCGCGAGGCCGAGGAGGCGGTTGAGCGTGCAGTTCAAAAAGGTGCGGCCAGCGAAGATGCCTTGCGTGAAGCGCTCCGTCTGGGCGTGCGCCGGGTCGCGACTGAATGGACGGGCAAGAAGCCAATCGTTGAAATCATGCTGATGCGGTTGGGCTAGAGGAAATGCGCTGGACTTCAGCACTCGCGATCTACGTCCTGTTTTGGGTGATGGCGGCGTTCCTGGTCATGCCGTTTGGCGTCAAGACAGCCGATGAGTTGGGAACGGAAAAAGTGCCGGGCCAAGCCGAAAGCGCACCGGCAAATTTCCAACCAAGACGAATAGTGATCCTCACATCGGCGCTCGCGACGGCAATGTTCGGCCTCTACTATCTCAATTATGTCATGGGCTGGATCACGATCGATACGATAAATTTTGCGCCGTATCGCGGGTAGCCGGAATTTTCAGGATCTTGGCGCAATTGCGATTTGTGAATTTTTATTCCGCTCGCTGAGCAAAGCCGACCAGAGTGCTTTGTGCCGGCCGGTTATGAGTCGACTTGCCTTGGGCAATAAATAGGGATATAACCCTATTTTAAAAGAGTCGAAAGCACAAGCTAGGGAGATTATCTGTGGCAACCGCAATTGCGCCCGTAGAGGCAAAGCTGGAGTCAGACCCGCTCGATGTTTCGAGGGCTGAACTTTATGTGACTGACACGTGGCATGAACCTTTCCGCAAGCTACGTGCTGAAGCACCAATCCATTATGTCGGTGAATCGAAGTTCGGGCCCTATTGGTCGGTTTCCACCTACAAGCCGATTGTCCACATAGAGGCGCTGCCCAAGATTTTCTCGTCGTCATACGAATATGGCGGCATCTCTATCGCGTTTCTGGTTGATCGATTGCTCGACGACGAATTCAGGACGCCGATGTTTATCGCCATGGATCCGCACCAGCATAAGGCCCAGCGACGCACAGTAGCGCCGGCCTTTGGCCCAAGCGAAGTCGCGCAAATGAAGGACGAGGTCCGACAACGCACGTCTGAAGTGCTCGACTCCCTGCCTATTGGCGAAACCTTTGATTGGGTTGAACGCCTTTCGATCGAATTGACCACCGGCATGCTCGCCAAGCTTTTCGATTTCCCATGGGAACAGCGCCACAAGCTGACATATTGGTCAGATATAGGCGGTGATGTTGAGCTTGCGCATGAGCCCGGGGGGATTGCCGCGCGAAACACCGCTGCCTTTGAAATGGCAACCGCCTTTGCAGCACTTTGGGAGGAAAAGGCGAAACGGCCCGGCGGCAATGACCTGATCTCGATCATGCTTCGTTCCGATGCGATGAACGAAATGAGCCAGGAAGAATTTATCGGTAACCTTATCCTCCTGATTGTTGGTGGCAATGATACGACGCGGAATTCAATGACCGGGTTCGTTTATGGCCTCGACAAATTTCCAGCGGAACGCGCAAAGCTTGAAGCCGATCCAACTCTAATTCCGAATGCGGTGAGCGAGTTGATTCGCTGGCAGACCCCGCTCGCCCATATGCGGCGGACAGTCCTTGAAGACACCGAGATCGAAGGCGTAAAGATGAAAAAGGGCGACAAGGTTGTACTTTGGTATCTCTCCGCAAATCGCGACGAAGACGTGTTCGAAGATGGCGACGCAATTCGTGTCGATCGTGACAATGCACGGCGTCATTTGTCATTTGGTTATGGCATTCACCGCTGTGTCGGCGCGCGAGTTGCCGAACTGCAACTCTGCGTTTTGCTCGAAGAAATGGCAAAAAGGCGTTTGCGCGCAATTGTCGTTGAAGAGCCAGAGCGTGTGCCGGCCTGTTTTGTGCACGGCTATCGCAAATTGATGGTCAAGTTGGAAACTTACTAGTTGAAGACCCGTGATCGTATCGTTTTGGAGGCGCGGCGCCTGTACAACCAGCTTGGCTACGCCAATGTCTCCAGCGCCACACTTGCTGCTCATCTGGGAATTGCCGAGGGTAACCTCTGGTATCATTTCAAGACCAAACGCGCGATCCTGACGTCGATAAGCGAAGTTTTTTCAATTGCGGTTGAAAGACGCCTTGCGCTTGTGCCGGCCCAAGGCGGCGATATTGTCGCCGACTATGCCGAACTGCTTCAGGCAGTAACCCAGGAGTTTCGGGATTTCAGGTTCCTCTATCGCGATCAGGCCGATTATGGTGGGCATGACGAGATTATTCGAAAAGGCGCGCGCGGATGGCATGAGCGGACACATGTGCAATTGCGCCTCTACCTGAATGCATTTGCGGCAGGCGGGCTGCTCGATTGGCCGGAAGAACGACTGGTGGATCTGGCGATCAACGCCACGATCCTGCTTCGTTACGGTCTGGATTATGCGCGCGAAATGGGATTGCCGATAGAACAGGGTGGTGGTGCAGTCCGCAATACACTTCTCCGCCACCTGACGCTTTTTGAACATCGATTGCGACCCGATGCAGCCGCAAGGCTGCGCCGCTCAATCGAGCGGATCGAGCGCAGGGACGGGGAAATGAGCGACAGCGAACTGGAAGGCCTGGAGTTGGTTGACCCGCTTTAAGGCTCTCAGGTGCGCAACCGTTCGATAGCCTGGGCGAGCGCTACATAAAGCTTGCCAGTATCGGACGAAAGCAACGTCACGCTAAGAGGTGATCCATCACGGGTTGCAAGGACGTTACGCAGCATCGCTTCAAAATCATGCACGTAACGGTTGACCTGTTCTCGAAATTCAACGTTGTCTTCATAGTGGCGAGCAATTTCTCGCACTTCGCCCGCATTGAGCAGCTTGACCGCCCGGCGCGTGAAAATGCCGCGATCGCCGCGCAGATAGGATGCCCAAGCAGTATCAGTGACTTCATTTGAAAGGATCTTGTTCACGTCAATCGCGGTCGAATTGAGCGATTCAATGAGCAACGCGACCCGTCGCGCAAAATTGACCTGATCGCTCTGGTCGACCTGATCCTTGGCTTCAACAATTCGTGCTTCAAGCGCAGCGCTGGTCTCGGATATCGTCAACATCTGCCGCATCAGGCGATCAGTGGCCTTTTGGGCCGCGCTTACAGCCTTTTCGGTCGTACGCGCGATTTGCACCATCTGGGTTTCAACCTGTGCCGTCAGGGCTTCGCTGAGCGCATCCTTGCTCAACTGAGCAAGGGCCTCTGCCGATTGGGGTATAACTTCTCCCAATGCCGCCTTGGCCTGTTCACTGGCTTGGTTGGCCGTTTCGCGGACACGCAGAAGGGCTTCGACGAGTTGGGGCGCTGCATTCTGGGTCAGCCGCTCGGCGTCGGAAATGGCGGCGGAAATGCTCAAGGCGAGATCGTCGGCCGTCTTGCGGCTATCGGCCAGTTGCGCCTCGCTCATTGCCGACAGTGAGGCCAGTGCCTCTCGCTGCCGCGCCAGCATTTCATCGGTTTCAATCAACCGGCCCAACGCAGCTGAAGCGGTTTCAGTCAGCTGCGACACAATTGGTGTCGCCGCTGCTACAACAGCCATGCCTTCGTTTGCGCGTGCCTCGAGGCGAACATAGGCCGCAGGAAGTGTCGTATCCATTTCATGCGCTGCCGCATCGAGCGCTGTCATCAGCGATTCGACCCGCTCGACCAGAGTATTTGCCGTATCTCCGCCGTCGGTTAGTGCGCCTTTGAGGTCGTGCGTATGGTTGGTCAGAGCCTTGATCGCGGTGCCAAGTCGCTCAGTGCGAGTCAGCCCTCCGCTTTCAAGCAACGCAAAGCGTTGTTCAACAGAGTCGAGGTCCGTCTGAAGCCGCGTAATGAGCGACTGTCCGATCTGATCCTGCGCTGCGAAGCTTTGGGAAATGGCGTCAATCTGTTCGCCAATTGCAGTGACACGCTGTCCGAGAAGTTCGGTTGATTCAATGCCGGTTCGCGCGAGCGCGGCATGGTTTTGTTCAACCATCGCCATCATTGCCGTACCCTGGGCTGCCATGCCCTGCCGTGCGCTTTCCAGTGCTTGAGACGCACGCTCAAGAGCGCCATCAACTGCCCCGGTCATCTGTTCAGTGGCTTGTTCAAGACGCACCCCTGAAACCTCGCTTACGGATCCCATCCGGGTTAGGTGTGTCGCCAATTTCTGTGCTGCATTTTCTGCAGTTTCGCCCGCTTCGTGGCCGCGTGTGGTGAGTAGGGAGATTTGGGTATCCAGTGCACCAGCCCGTTCCTGCGCGACAAGCCCCGCTTCCTGGAGCGAAGCGACGATATGCCGCGTCTGGACTTCGGCTTTTGGCAGGTTTGCGAGAAGAACAGCAAGGTCCCCGCGCGCGGCAGCGGCCGAACCCGTCAAAGCCTGGGTGTGGCGCGAGACAGTTGCAATTTCGGTTTCCATTGCTCGGGTAATATTGCTCAAGCGGCTTGCAGCATGATCTCCCATGTTCAAAAGTGTTTCGCCTTGCTCCGAAAGCGCCGCGCGGCTCTCGTCAAGCCGTGAGGATACGCGGTCAAGCAGTGCTTCCAGCCGCTCCGCTTCAACCTGAATTGCATCCGATGTTCTTTGAAAACGCCGCTGTTCGGCCTTGCCGGAGCGGACAGCGATAAGCCAAACCACTGAGATCAACGCGAGCGGCGCACTTGCAAAGGCTATGAAATCAAGCGCATCGCCAAGCGAAGGAAAGCGACCTGAAAGCGCAATGAAACGCTGATAGCCCAAAGCTCCGAGCCAGGCCAAGGCCAGGAAAGTCGCGCTGGACAGGGCAAAACGTCTTCGCCACACCCCTGGAGACGGAGCGTTGTCCTCCCATTCCTCGGTCGCAAATTGCGGTTCATTTTCAATCAGGGCTTCGTTCGGATCCTCGATCCGTTCGGATGCCCCGTCCCGGTCGCGCCAGAGCCCGACAACAGAATTTCCCCCAGTCATGTCCCGATTTGTAACATGAATTCTCCATTTTGCTAAATATTTCTGCAACGAGTCGTTAAGCATGACAGGTTAAGCATTGAGAATGGCCTATGAAATTGGTGCGCTCGATGCTTCTCTTGCTGCTGCGGTCGGAAATGATCCGTCCCTTGTGGGCGAATTGCGTGCGGCGCTGATTGATGGCGCATGCCATTATGTCGATCTGCTTTCCCGCTCGCGTTGCGATGCCAACTGGATCATGGCGGCTCATCGTCTCAAGGGGCTCGCGGCCAGCTTTGGCGCCGTTCCTTTGATCGAAGCGGCAGATCTCGCGCTTGATTCCGCGCCCGGAGATCCTGTTGCGTTGCGCCGCGTCAGCCAAGCGATCGCGATACTTTCCGACTAGTCTTAGCGGCTTTTCAAAACTCCGAGAACATCCTATCGCCCCCGCGGTAATGATTGAAGCGGGGCATATGTCTTTGCCGTTGGCAGGATTGATTTTAGTCGACGATGACGGGCTCATTGCTGATTCGCCATCACCTGGCCTTGTGCCTGTCGCTGGCCAGACACTGATCGAATATCAGGTCCGCGTTGCCCGCGCCTGTGGGGCTGGCCACATCGTCGTGTTGGTCGATCGCATTCCAGCTCTTCTGGTTTCGGCGTTCGATCGTCTCAGGGCGGATGGCATCGATATTGATATTGCGCGCGATGCCAGTGAAGTCGCCGACCGTATCCACCCCGAAGAGCAACTGATTGTTTTTGCGAGCGGAGTTGTTGCGAGCCGGTTACTTGTGATGGCGCTCGTGCAGAAAGGGGTGCCCACGCTGCTGACGTTGCGGGATACTCCGCAAACCTCACATTTTGAGCGGATTGACGCGTTGGATCGATGGGGCGGTCTGGCGCTGCTCAACGGCAAGCTGCTGCGTGAAACGGCTGCGATACTTGGAGATTGGACACTGGGTCCGACGTTGCTCCGCGTCGCGCTCCAGGCCGGTGCAGGAAGGTTGCCCTACGAAGGTAGTGGACTGGCGCTGGTCCGAGACGAGCAGGACGCACATATTGTCGCAAATGCCCTAGCCAGCGGTAATGGGCAAAGAGTGGGAGGTTTCTGGCATTCCCAGGTAGTCGGGCCGGTCGTCAGACTCATTCTCTCCCGTCTTATCGGCAGAAACGTTTCTCCAGACATTTTGGCGCTGTTGCCCCTGGGGTTGATGGGTATTTCGATGCTGGCAGCCGCAACTGGCTGGCTAGCAACGGCTTTTGGTCTTTTCCTGTTGGCCGGATTTCCGGCGATGGCGGCCCAGATTATGGCCGATATTGGTGCGCAGCCGGACAAGGTCTTGCGATGGATCGCAGAGGCGCAATTGCCAATTCTTGTCGCTCTTTTGGGCTTTGCGGGATGGTCCTTGAACGTGTCGGGGCTCAGTTGGGGGCCGCTGGTGCTTGCCTTGTGGGCGGGGGTAGCACTCTTCCTTCAGCCGCGTTTCAACGAGGGTGAGTTGTGGTACGCAGATGCGGATTTAATCGCTTTCGAGATGCTCCTGGCCAGTTTGATCGGCCAGCCGGTATTGGGTCTGATGGTTGCCGTTGCCCATTCCGTGCTTACTCAGTTCTGGCTTGTGCGGCGTTCAGGCTGATTTAGCACCTTTTAACCATGATTGGGTTAAACCCTCGCAATGGTAGCGCGCGCCCTTCAATCGACATGCATCCTCCGATGACGGTGGACCAAACGCTGATCGCCAACGGCACGGTTGACCGGCAGGGACGGTTGGTCGCTGCAGATCCACGTCTGCTTGCGCTCCAATTGGGTGCGGGGGGGGAAGAAGGGGGCATTCTCGCGATTCCACAAATTGCGGCACTTGCGCGATTGGCAAGGACGTTGGGTATTCTTGTCTCGCGCGGCGTTGTTGCCGCCGACGGTCAACGTGACCTCGATCTGTGGGTTCGCGCGCAGCCTGACGGCGATCGAATTGATCTTGCGATTGCGGGCTGGAACGAACGGCCATTGCCCGACACGGAATCCCGCTTCGCCATTGATCGGGCTTGCAGCTTTGCGAAACTGGAAAGTGACGGTGATTGGGCTTGCGACGCTCAATTGCGCATGACGGACATCTCGCCGCAACTCGTCTCGCTTTCTGGAGTGGATACGGCATTGTCATTGGGCCAGCCTTTGACACGATTGTTTCGGTTGCTTGAGGACGATCAAGGTGATTTGCCACTTCTTGCGGCCATCGCCGAGCGGCATTTCTTTTCCA
>JANLST010000349.1:0-6405 GCA_031362505.1 Sphingomonadales bacterium | reverse complement strand
CTGAACGGTTTTGGAGTGCGCAGGTTGCTGAAAATGCTCCGCCATGAAGTCCCGGGCGCGAGCGAAACGGCCAAACGACTGGGTACGAATGGCAGCTGCGTCCAGATCTTCAAGATCGCAAATGGCGGAGCCGTGGGCCGGTTAGCGCTTGCCCGCATACTCGGAGATAGTCTGTCAGAAGGGACAGAGCTTGTTGCTGGAGACGGCGAAACCGTTCGCGCCGGTGCTCTTTTCAGCTTGCAGGGAGACAAGACGACCAAACTGTCAAAGGCAGAATCAGGCGACGTCGTTGCAATTGCCAAAGCCGACAATGCCAAGCCTGGCATGTTACTCGGCAAACAGGCCCACGGCGACGCTTCGGTCCGGCTGGTTGATCTGCCTCCGCGTAACGCCAGTCTTGCCATTGCAACGCGTGACCGCAAGGATGACGTCCGGCTGTCAACGGCACTTCACAAGCTGGTCGAAGAAGACCCCGCGCTCGACTGGGGGCATGACGATGTCAGCCATGAAACTCTATTGCGAGGGATCAATGACGAGCATCTGGCCGTTACGCTTGCCAAACTGAAGCGTCGATACGGGGTCGAGGTGAATGTTCATCCCCCGCGGATCGCATACAAGGAATCGATTCGAAGGGGCGTGACTCAAAGGGGTCGCCACAAAAAGCAATCTGGTGGTCACGGCCAATATGGCGATGTCATGATTGAAATTCGGCCCTTGCCTCGTGGCGAAGGATTCAAGTTCAATGACAAGATAACGGGCGGTGCAATTCCGAAGCAGTGGATTCCTGCAGTGGAAATGGGCGTGCGTGATGCGATGGGAAAGGGGCCGCTTGGCTTTCCAGTAATCGACATCGCTGTGACCTTGATTGACGGATCGTTTCACAGCGTGGACAGTTCGGAACTGGCCTTCCGCATTGCCGGGCGCGTCGCAATGAACGAAGCTTTGCCTCTATGTCAGCCCTATTTGTTGGAACCAATGTGTCATTTGTCGATCGACACACCGAATGGCGCAACCTCAAAGGCAAGTTCGGCCATTTCAAGCCGACGCGGCCAGATACTGGGAATAGGCTCACACCCGCTTTGGCAGCGATGGGATCGTGTCGAAGCCACAATACCGGAAGCGGGGCTCCACGGACTTGATGCGGAGCTGCGCTCGATGAGCCAAGGCCTGGCAAGTTTTGAATCGCATTATGACCACGTCTCCGAACTGGGCGGGAAGCTCGCCGAAGACGTGGTCAAACAGGCAGTGTCGGCTTAGGCGAAGTTGTAGGGCCCGCCCTTTTCCAGCGCGCGCTGCCAGGCAGGGCGCGCATGGATCGCTTTTACGAACGCACCGAGCTTCGGGCGTGTTGCAGTGCGCCCCTGCATGACTGCGACCTCGGCAGGAAAGCTGAGCATGATGTCTGCTGCCGACAGCGAGTTGCCAATAAAATGACCTGCTTCGCCCAATTGGCTTTCCATGAAATCAAAATGGCTGTCGAGTTGCTCATTAATGCGCGGCAGTATCGGAGCTGCTGCCTCGCCAAGGCGGGAGGTATAGAGCGCGAGCAGGATTGGCGTCATCACCGAGCCTTCGGCAAAATGGATCAGTTCGAGGTGACGGACATGATCATCCGTACCACGCGCAGGCACGAACGCGTCGCCGCCATGACGTTCACAAATATACTCGGTAATCGCGCCGGATTCATAAACGACGCGTCCCTTGTCTTCGATCATCGGAGATTTGCCCAACGGATGTATGGCAAGCAATTCAGGCGGTGCCAGGTTGGTCACTGTATCGCGCTTGTGGTGCTTGATCTCGTAAGGTCGACCGATTTCCTCGAGCAGCCAGAGTATGCGTTGCGAACGTGAATTATTCAGATGATGGACGATCAATGTCATTTACCTGTTCCCCTCAGAGATGCGCCGACCAAATCCATGTCGCCGCTTTGAATGATACCTTGCCATTGGCCAAACGGTTGCACAAAAGTTCGGAAAGTTCATGATAAAAATGCGTCTTCTGCTCATTGTCGAGAGTTCGAATGATCGGGGCCGCGGGACCAATTCGAGAGAAAAAGTCAATTGCATCGGAGATCGGATCATCACCGCCACCTGCGATATAGGAAAAATCCACGGCTTCGGGCTTTGCGTCTAACCAACCGGCCTTCGAAAGAATGTCATAAACATGGTCGGAATCTGAAAATGCGAACGGTCCGGGAGAATAAGGATCTCCCAACGGCAAGCTGACGGGCAACAACGCCGTGATCTCGCTGATCCACTGATTTTCTGTCCGGTCGCGAAAACAGGAAAAAACCAGTTGTGCATCTTGAGCAGCAATATCACGAAAATGAGTGAAGGCGCCCACCGGGTCGTCAAAGAACATCACTCCATGCCTGGACACCAGCACGTCGGGTTTCCAGGCTGCATCAACCCATTGCGTTGCATCGTGGTTTTCAAAATGGATCCGAGCATCATGATTCCGGGCCATGGCCGCCGCAGTCAGCGAATGCGAAAGATCAATGCCCGTTATTGACACATCGGAGCGTCGCCGGGCCAAAGCGAACGATGTTTCCCCGGCCCCACATCCAATATCGAGAATTCTGGCACCTTCAGCCGCTTTCGCAACCACCCGATTTACCAGCGCGGCGTTCAGCTCTGAAAAACTGCGATCTGTCCGCTGCCATTCGATCGCCCAGTTATTGCCAACAGCGCCCTGCCAGTCTTCAGCATTTGTCATGCACTTTTCTCCCTGTTGGACACTGCGCGCGATGCAATCTCACGAATCAGCTTGGCAGCAAGAATTGCGGTCACACCGTTGAGATCGAACCGTGGATTGAGTTCGACGATATCGGCACCAACAATCGGGCCGGTTACCCGATCAAGAACTGCCAGCACGTCACGAACGGTTAGTCCACCGGGCTCGGCATGCGACACGCCCGGAGCAAATGCGGGATCGATGCAGTCGAGATCGATGCTTATATAGGTAGCGCCATCAAATAGGGGCACCAAATCGGGTGCGAAGCCACGCATGTCGATTATCTCTATGTCAAATCGCGCGGCCTGTTCGCGACAATGCTTGTTGAGCGTTCGGATGCCGACCTGAACCAGTCGGCTGGCAAGTCCTGCCTCCATGATCCGCGCAAACGGCGACGCATGCGAGCGCGGATTTCCATCGAAGTCGTCGTACAAGTCAGGATGGGCATCAAAATGCAGAATCATGACAGGGCCGCAATGCGCATGAATCGCCCGTATGATCGGAACTGTAACGGCATGGTCGCCACCCAGAAGGTGGGGTATGGCACCCTCAACAAGACTTGACGCGACTTCGCTCTGGATCCGGGCATCATCTTCAGACGATTCAACAAGAGGCAGATCACCCTTATCGTCGATCCGGAAATCTACCCCGACTTCCATTCCATTCTCACACGCCAAATTGCCGCGATCACTCCAAAGCGCCGCACGAATGGCGGTCGGTGCAAGCGCGGCGCCCCGTTCGAATGAACTGTTACAGTCAGTTGGCAGGCCGATAAGATGGAACAGCGGTTTCATTCCCCCATCTTCGCAGCTTCCGCACAGCGTTCAATCAGAAGTTCGGCTTGGCAGGCAAGCCTAGCAAAAAACCAAAAAGGCCCGCTACGGGGGTGTAGCGGGCCTCTGGTTGCATGAAGCGAAACGAGATTTATCCTAGCGACGCGATTTTCTTGCTGAACGCCAAAGGCTGCCAGCACAAAATCGCTTCTAGAGATCGTCGTCCGCTTCGGGTCCTGTCATCATTTCCTCGGCAACCACTTCGGTCTTGCCGCGAATGGCCTGTTCAAGCTTTGCGGCCATCTCAGGGTTCTCCTTGAGGTAAGCCTTTGAATTCTCGCGACCTTGGCCAATCCGGATCGAATCATAGGAGAACCATGCTCCCGATTTTTCGATAATTCCGGCTTTCACTCCAAGGTCGAGAATTTCGCCGGTCTTGGAAATGCCCTCACCATACATGATGTCGAATTCAACCTGCTTGAACGGTGGAGCCACCTTGTTCTTGACCACTTTGACGCGAGTCGTGTTGCCGACAATATCGTCGCGATCCTTGATCTGCCCTGTGCGGCGAATGTCGAGACGCACAGACGCATAGAATTTGAGTGCATTGCCGCCGGTCGTCGTTTCGGGCGAACCATACATCACGCCGATCTTCATGCGGATCTGGTTGATGAAAATGACTGTGCAATTCGAACGACTAATCGAACCGGTAATCTTGCGAAGTGCCTGGCTCATGAGCCGGGCCTGCAAACCAACATGGCTGTCGCCCATTTCGCCTTCGATTTCGGCACGCGGCACAAGGGCCGCAACCGAGTCGATCACCAGTACATCGACCGCGTTCGACCGGACCAGCGTATCCGTGATCTCCAGCGCCTGTTCGCCGGTGTCGGGCTGTGAAACAATCAGTTCGTCGATATTGACGCCCAGTTTCTTGGCATAACCGGGGTCGAGCGCGTGCTCGGCATCGATAAAGGCAGCGGTTCCACCAAGCTTCTGGGCTTCCGCTATGGCATGAAGCGCAAGCGTCGTCTTGCCTGAGCTTTCGGGCCCGAAAATTTCAATGACACGACCCTTTGGCAGGCCGCCAATGCCAAGCGCGATATCAAGACCGAGCGAACCGGTCGAGACGGCTTCAATCTCCATCGCCTCACGCTGGCCAAGCTTCATCGCAGAGCCTTTGCCAAATGCGCGATCAATTTGTGCAAGAGCCGCTTCCAGCGCCTTTTCTCTGTCCATATTTCCTGTTGTCCGTTCGGAATCGATCAGTTTCAAAGACGCTGCCATGGCCGTTCCCTTTACACGCCGCAAGCCGATTCCTGCGGTCCGGAACTTTATGTATCCAGTTTGTTCTGTTTGAACAAGAGGAGAACGAAAAAAATATTCACTTTTCGTTCCACAGGCTAGTCTTTCGCGTCATTTGCGGGACACAGCGTTCGCGACAAGCACGTCCCGCACGGCTTCAGCGAGCTGCTGAACCGAAAAAGGCTTGGGCAGGAAAGCAATATTGTCGAGGTCGATTGTCTTCCTCAATTGTTCCTCGGCATAGCCGGACATAAACAGGATCGGAAGATCTGGATCGGCTTGCCGTGCATGCCGGACAAGAGTTGGGCCATCCATTACCGGCATGACAACATCAGAGACCAACAGGGCGATATCATCCCGGCCTTTCATGACCTCGAGTGCTTCTTCTCCGTTCACAGCCGTGACGACCGTATAACCGTTGCGCGTCAATGCCCGCTCCGCAACGGCCCGGACCATATCCTCGTCCTCGACCAACATGATCGTGCCCGTTCCCCAAGTTTCCGAAGGCTTCTCCTTCGCCTTGGCGAGCGCAGGTGCCGGCTGGCTTTCGAGCCTGTGGACGGGAAGATAAATGACAAAGCTCGTTCCCTCACCGAGCTTGGAATCCGCAAAAATGAAGCCACCGGATTGTTTGACAATACCATAGACTGTCGAAAGACCGAGACCGGTCCCTTTGCCGACATCCTTGGTCGTGAAGAATGGTTCGAAAATCTTGGAAAGCAGTTCGGGGGCAATACCGGTGCCAGTATCTGAAACGCTGAGCGCCGTATAATCGGCAATCGGAAGGATATCACTGCCCAGCTTGCGGACATCCGCTGTCGAGACAGCATAGGTCTGGAGTGTCAATGTGCCTCCGCGCGGCATCGCATCTCGCGCATTGACAGCGAGATTGACAATGACCTGCTCAAGCTGGCCGGGGTCGGCACGCACTGCGCCCAAATTACGACCATGTTTTACAGTCAGAGTCACAGTCTCGCCCAACAAGCGTTTCAAAAGATTGGAAATCTCGGAAACAATGTCCGGAAGTTGGAGAATCTGCGGCCGCAAAGTCTGTTGCCGCGAAAACGCCAGCAATTGCCGCGTCAATCCGGCCGCACGGTTGGAATTGTTCCGAATCTGCTGGATATCATCATAGTCGCTGTCGCCGGGCGTATGACGCATCAACATCAGATCGCAATGACCGAGGATGCCGGTCAGGATATTGTTGAAATCGTGTGCCACACCTCCCGCAAGCTGGCCGACGGCCTGCATCTTGGTCGCCTGCGCAACCTGTTTCTTGAGGCGCGATTCCTCACTATTGTCCTTGATCGAGAGCAGGACGGCCGCATCGCCAAGACCGCGTGCGCCCGCAATGGTGAGCGCCACTGGCTCTTCAGGCTGATCGCGAAGGCGCACGGCAATGTCGCCGGTCATCGCCTGACCCGTTGCAAAACGACGAACCGAGTCGGCAACTGCAGCCTTGTCCTCGCGCACGACCAGATCGCCGGGGTAGATCGGCTTGGAATTGGGTGGGAGCCCGACCGCTCGGCAAAATGCGTCGTTGAGGAAAAGGAACCGGCCATCGCGATCAGCCAGCGCCAGGCCAAGCGGCAATATG
>JANLST010000503.1:0-3765 GCA_031362505.1 Sphingomonadales bacterium | reverse complement strand
ATCGCCGAACCAGTCATCGCCTGTGCGTGGCCCATGATCAGTCCGGCAAGCATCCAGGGCCAGATCCGCGGATCTCGCAGTTTGAGTTCCGCATCGACAAAGGCCGAGGTAGCGCGCGTGACGCTTGCTCCGGTCGGCGCGCCCCCAATCGACGGGTATGAAACATTGGCTCCGCGCGCATCGGTCAAATCCGCTTCAACTGGGTCGGGCGGCAGCCAGCGAATCGCGGCGATCGCCGTGACCAGGCCAAAACATGCAAAAACCAGTGCGGGACCTGCCAATCCCACAACCGGAAGGACAAGATACGGCGCAATTGCAGGGCCAAGGATCGTCCCAAGGCCAAACGCAGAGCCAAGCATGGTAAGCGCTTTTACACGCTGGTCACGGCTCGTACCCAAGGCAACGATTGCTTGTGCAGCTGGAGGTGCGGCTGATCCGAACAGCCCATAGATGACGCGCGCAGAGATGATCGAAAGCATCGTGACAATCGGACTGATCCAGCCGAACAATCCGGCCAACAGGATCAGCCCGACCAGCGTGATGGAGAACGTAAATCCCGAAATTCCAAGAATCACCATCGCGCGTCGTCCCTTCCGGTCCGAACGACGGGCCCAGTAGGGCGCCGCAAATACCCAGACGAGGGCCGAGACCGAAAAGACTGTCGCAATGATGCTGTCAGGGACCTTGATCGAGCGTCCGATGGCAGGAAGCACTGATTGGAGGGCCGTGTTTCCGGCGCCGGTGATCAACATCACCATGAACAGGATCGCAAAATCGCGTCCGACATTGATCTGATTCGTCTTCACTTTATCCGCGTTAGGGATGATATCCGCCGAGCGGAAGCCATTTGAAGCTTGCCAAGGGTGCCAACATTTGCGAACGCGAAGGACCATCAACCGCCGCAGGATTTCAATGACAGCCCCATCTGCCGGACTGGCCTCTAGACAGCGTGTGCGCCGGTGGCTCGGCCCATGGGCAATGTTTTTCAAGGGCTTTGTCAAACACCCGGTCATGGTGGGATCGGTCATCCCCTCTTCGGATACGCTGATCACGCATATGCTGAGCAAGGTCGATTGGGAAAATACGCGCTTGTTCGTTGAATATGGCCCAGGCGTTGGAACCTTCGCCTCTCACATTTTGAAGAACCTGGCGCCCAACGCAACATACGTGGCCATCGACACAAACCCGGATTTCATCGATTACCTGTCTGCCACAATCAAGGACAGCCGCTTTCGTCCGATCCTGGGTTCGGCGGCCGATGTGGAACAGATCGTCCGGGACAGCGGTTTTGATCATGCCGACTATGTCCTTTCGGGCTTGCCATTTTCAACGCTTCCTTCAGGCGTTGGCCCCGCAATTGCGTCGGCGACCGCACGCATATTGCGGCCTGGCGGCGCATTCCTTGTCTACCAGTTCCGTGCCAAGGTTCGCGATTTCATCGCCCCTCACTTCCAGCGGATTGACCAGGGCATGGAGTATTGGAACATTCCTCCTTGTTGCCTGTTTTGGGCGTGGAAGGACTAGCGCCGTCTCAGGCTGATCGACCGCGTTATCGAAAAATCCACGGTGGAAACGATAAAGTAGGCAAACAACCATCTTACACGGGCAAACCAGGTCGACCGTGCCTTGTGCTCGGCCCTCGTAATTTCATCACAATGGACAATGTGTGCCGTTACAAACGACCGCATTTTATCCGCCAGGCCTGCATCCGCAATTCGGACCATGATTTCGCCGTTTATGTACAGGCTGCGCATATCAAAATTTGCGGAGCCGATATAAACGGCATCATCAGCCACGATCAGTTTCATGTGCAGCATCTGCGGCAGATATTCAAATATCCGGATTCGATTGCGTAAGAGCCGACGATAGCAGTGGCGTGCCGCGGAAATCGTCGTGGTATTGTCGGAACGGCTCGCGGTGATCAAACGCATTTCTCCACCCCGTTTCTCGACATTGGTCAAACGTCTCAACATGCCCCAGTTCGGGGAAAAATAGGCCTGGATCATGTCGAGGCGTTTGGCCGACGCAATATCCTGCCTCAAACTTCGTGTGAGCGGGCTCAAACGACTGAATGGGCCATTGATCAGCCAGCGCAGGGGTCCCGATTTGTCGCTGCGACGGGAAAAAAGGTGCAGCAGACTGCGCAAGCTCGGTCGCGGCAGAAGCATCCAGCGTCTCAGACCATCGAAATAGATCGAAAGACGTTCAACGCCCGGCCCTTCGATACGCACGGACAGATCGTGCCAACTCGCACCGCCGGGATCGTCGGCATAATAGTGGGCAAGAACATTGCTTCCCCCAATGATCGCCCGAGTTTCATCCGCGATCACGATCTTCTGATGATTGCGTAAAAGATAGCCGCGGCCCCAACTCGGATTGAAGCGCGCAAAGACCACGCCAGCGTCCATTAGTGGCTTGAAGACGTCCTGCGGCCATTCAGCGCAGCCAAATCCGTCAACCAGCAGCCAAATCTTGACGCCCCGCATCCGGGCATTGATCAAAGCAGCCCTTATCTGGGCAGCAATCGCGTCATCGCCAAAAATATAGAAGAAAATCCTCAACGAGGTTCGGGCGCCGGCGATCAGGTTCATCAGGAGCGCTAACCGTTCCACGCCTGAAACGGCGATTCTCAGGGCATGGCCATCGACATCAGCTTCGATCGGCTCAAAATGAGGAATCTGCGCCATAGCCGGTTCTTGCTCTCAGGAGTGGGGCGGTGGCAAGCGACATGCCACTTTTCTTTGACTTTGCAGCGGCTGCTGATTAGGGAGGCCGCATATTCCATACATTCAGATCAAGAAGGTGGCTGCCCCATGGCACGCGTGACTGTTGAAGACTGCGTTGACAAAATTCCGAACCGGTTTGACCTTGTCCTGATAGCCGCACAGCGTGCCCGTCAGATTTCGGGTGGTGCCGAACTGACAATCGATCGCGATCGCGACAAGAATCCGGTTGTCGCTCTGCGCGAAATTGCTGAAGAAACCGTCGTTCCTGATGAACTTCTCGATGCGATTGTGACGAATCTACAGCGCGTCCGTATCGATGATGATGATGTGATCGACGAGATGGGTTCGCTGAGCCAATCAGCCGAAGCTCTGCGCCTGACCGCCGCCGCTCCGCCACGCAACCAGAATCTGGGCGGCGATTCGGACGCTTAAACGCTAGGCAACGGCGCGCAAACGCGAGGCGCCGATGTCCTTGATGTCCTCGGCGTGCTTCCAGCGCAGATCATGAAGACCAAGTTCACGGCCATCATGGGCATGAATCGCGATCTTTGCGATCGGCTGCTCGTCGCGCTCGTCCACCAGAACGGGATTTGAGACACATCCGGTTTCCCATTTCTCGCCCCACTGACGAAGCGCCAACATGGCGGGCAACAAATCCGCGCCCTTTTCTGTCAGTCGATACTCAATCTTGCGCCGATCATCCGGCAAGGGCGTTCGCGCCAATATGCCGTTCTGGACGAGTCGGCCGAGGCGATTCGCAAGGATATTTCTCGCGATGCCCAAGGTCGACTGATACTCCTCGAAGTGATGCAGGCCGTTGAACGCGCCACGGAGAATCAAAAAAGACCAGCGCTCGCCCATTGTGTCCAACGCAGCAGGAAGCCCGCATTCCGCTATTTCAGCGAGGTTTTCCTTCAACATGCCCATCATCTCTCTCCAACCAGGCAACCCGGTCTTTGTTCGCAACTTAACGTAAAAACCGAATGAAACCAACCTTATCAAAAAAAATATAAGTTTTAAGTTGCAACTCGAAACCTAA
>JANLST010000302.1:0-7730 GCA_031362505.1 Sphingomonadales bacterium | reverse complement strand
CGGGTGAGGGCGGGTCGGTGCGAGACCAGGGAAGCAACCGACCCGCCACTCGGTAGCGTTGAAACGCTCTTGGGGGAACGCTCATAACTATGCAGTGCTTGTGCCAAACCGTCCCAATCGCAGATTTGTGCGGGATGCGGTGGTGAAGGGAAATTAACCTGTTGGGGCTGGTGTAAAATATACCGCCAATTCCAACGACTGCGCGCGTGAGGCTTCGCCGTGGTTAGAGAAACGCCGTTGATGACCTTGCAGGTAATGGAATTGCCTCAACACATAGCGTAGCCCGGCGTTCGAGGAGAGCGTCCATGCAGGCAGCACCGATCGGCACCCAGCTTCGCGAGTGGCGCGCGCGCCGTCGCCTGAGCCAGCTGGACCTGGCGCTTGATGCGGATATTTCGACGCGGCATCTGAGCTTTATCGAAACCGGTCGGGCCAATCCAAGTCCGGATATGGTCCGGCGGCTCGCAGACCGCCTGGACGTGCCGCACCGCGCCCGCAACGCCCTTTTGCTCGCGGCTGGCTATGCGCCCAATTACCAGGAGCGACCGCTTGATAGCCCGGAAATGGCAGGTGTCCGGACTGTAGTGGATCATATCCTGAAGGGCCATGAGCCTTATCCCGCAATTGCCGTCGATCGGCACTGGAACATGATTGCTGCGAACGGCGCGATCGGGATCCTGGTCGAACAGATCGCTCCCGAACTGCTGATCCCGCCGGTGAATGTGATTCGCCTTGCCCTTCATCCCGAAGGCCTCGCCCCGCAGATCGCCAATTTTGCAGAGTGGCGCAGCCACATCCTCGACCGGCTTGATCGCCAGATTGAAACCAGCGCGGATACGAAACTTGTCGACCTGTTGGCGGAAGTCTCCGCCTATCCGTCAAGCTACAACGACAATGAAGGCGCGCACGGCAATGCGATTGCCGTGCCGTTGCTGCTTGATACCGTGGTCGGACGGATTGCGTTCGTCACGACAATCACGATCTTCGGCACGCCGGTCGATGTGACGCTGTCCGAACTCGCGATCGAGGCCTTTTTCCCGGCAGACGCGAAAAGCGCCGAACTGCTGAGGTCGCTAGCTGAGAGGTGAAGTCTGGGAGGTTCCCGGGTGAGGGCGGGTCGGTGCGAGACCAGGGAAGCAACCGACCCGCCACTCTGTAGCGTTGAAACGCTCTGGGGGAACGCTCATAACTATGCAGTGCCTGTGCCAAACCGTGCCAATCGCAGATTTCTGCGGGATGCGGTGGTGAAGGGAAATTAACCTGTTGGGTTGGATGTAAGAATTCCCGACGATTTCGGGCCGACATTGCGCAAATCGGTTCGCATTGGACTGCATCCATTGAAGCCGCTGTGATTGTATTCACCAATACGATGGAAACCAGAAAACTGATCGCCTATGCCGTCATCCTACTCTTAGCATCAACATTTGTTGTGGCTGAGCGCCTACGGCGCGCTCGGAAACGTCAACGGGACAAATCGCGCTGGAAGTAGGGCGTTGATTGGATCACTTCAGGAAACCGTCAATAAGTCCGCCCTATCAAGATCCGCTCGACCGCCTTCCCGCCGGTAAAGAAACATGCCCCGTCCGCTGGCGTTGCATCGAGCGGCACGTTGCGCATCGTCAGCTTCAAGGCTTTCAATTGCTGGACAATCGCTTCGAGCGCCACGCCGGTGGGCCGCGCCCATTGGACTTCGACCCAGCCGACCACTTTCTCGTCTCCCGCATAATGGGCGGCGAGGTCGGTCACATCGCGACGGATGCCGGCATCGAGACGGGCCTTGGCCTCGGCATGGAGCGCGGTCTGAATCTGTTCCAAAAAGGACGCTGCGCCAGCAACGAATGATTCGCGCGTCGAAAGGACGGAATTCAGTTTTCCGCTGTCCTGATAAAGCGCATCGCGGCGGACCCAGGAGATCATGCCGCCCGCCACATCGCGCGGGCCGACTTCGACGATCACGGGCGCGCCCTTCTTGACCCAGTTCCAGCGTTTGTTCGACGCCTTGATTGCCTTGGTATCGAGCAGCACGCGGACCGGTTCCGCGAAGGCCATCTGCCCGCGCAGTTCGTCAGCGAGTGTCCGGCAATAGTCGAGCACCGCCTGATCCTCGTCATTGTCGCGCAGCATCGGCACGATCACGATCTGATGCGGCGCGATCTGTGGCGGGCAGCGCAGGCCATCATCATCGCCATGTGTCATGATGACGCCACCGATCATCCGAGTCGAGGTGCCCCAACTGGTCGTGTGGCAAAGCTGCAGGCCACCCTCCTTGTCCTGATAACGGATGCCCGCTGCCTCGGCGAAGGTCGTGCCCAGATAGTGCGAGGTGCCTGCCTGAAGCGCCTTGCCGTCCTGCATCATCGCTTCGATCGAATAAGTCGCATCTGCACCGGGGAAGCGTTCATTCTCAGGCTTCTCGCCCGCTACGACGGGCATGGCGAGCGGGCCTTCCGAAAAGGCCCTGTACATTTCGAGCGCACGCAAGGTTTCGGCCATCGCATCCGCCTTGTCGGCATGTGCGGTATGGCCCTCCTGCCATAGGAATTCAGATGTCCGCAGGAACATTCGCGTGCGCATTTCCCAGCGCACGACATTGGCCCATTGGTTGGTGAGCATCGGCAGGTCGCGCCACGATTGCACCCAGCGGCTCATGGCTGCACCGATCACAGTCTCCGAGGTGGGGCGCACAACCAGCGGCTCTTCGAGTTTCGCTTCGGGATCGACGACCAGTTTGCCATTGACCGATTTCAGCCGGTGGTGCGTGACGACCGCCATTTCCTTGGCAAACCCCTCGACATGATCCGCCTCTTTCTCGAAATAGGAAAGCGGGATGAAGAGCGGGAAATAGCAATTCTCGACCCCGGAGAGCTTGATCTGGGTATCCATCAGTTTCTGGATGCGCTCCCAGATGCCATAGCCCCAAGGCTTGATCACCATGCAACCGCGCACCCCCGATTCTTCAGCAAGGTCAGCCTCGGCAATGACCTCTTGGTACCATTCGGCAAAATTCTGGGCGCGAGTGACGGAAAGAGCGTGTTTCATGCCCGCCCCTATGCCGATGCATGCCTTCGCTCGCAAGCAGAAGAGATGCGTTCAGAACTTCGCGTTGATCGTGAAACGCGCGTTGATTGGCACGCCGGTGGAGATGTTATTATCGTTGTGTGCAACCGGGAAATAGGTTTTGCCGGTCAGATTTTCGACATTGACCTGTGCTTCGATCTTGTCGGTCAATTTATAGAACAACGCCGCATCAAGCCGGATATAGGCCGGAAGTACCGTTGTATTGCTGATCGAGGCGAACTGTCGGGATTGATAGTAGGCGCCCGCACCAAGGCCCAGCCTGTCGGTCGCATCATATCGATTCCACAAGGAGAACTGGTTGCGGGGCACCTGTCCCACCCGGTGCCCAGCGGGTGCAGCCGTGGTCGTTTCACGGATTTCGGCCTTGGTATAGGCATAGCCAAGGCTCGTCATCCAGCGCGTTGTGATGCGACCGGCCAGCCCGAGCTCGAACCCGCTGCTGCGTTGCTTGCCGGTCTGCACGATCGTGCCGGGTGTTGGCCCTGTCGCCCGCGTATTGCTGCGATCAAGCCTGTACATAGCCAGGGTCAGGGTCAGGTCAGGCTCGATGTTCCATTTTGCGCCGATCTCGTAATTTTCAAATGTTTCGGGTTTCAGTGCCGCATTGGTCGCATCGAACGTGACGAACTGGTCCCCGCCTTGGGGCAGGTAGGATTTTGAATAGTTGAGATAAACCGAAGCAGCTTTGCTTGGCTTGTAAACAAGCCCCAAACGCGGTGACCAGAGACCGTCAACGCGCGCAGCCTTGGCGTTCGTGAATGTGTTGGCGATGTCATTCGCATAGCGGTCGTAGCGCAGGCCGCCAATCAGATCGAACCTGTCACCAAGGCTGATCTGGTCCTGAACATAGGCGGAGAGCTGATCCAGATTGCTCCGAACTTTCCGGTTGCTGTTGCCGGTAGGGCCGGAAACGAAAAAGACCGGCGGAATGAGCAGGGGATCGGACAGGGCAACAATGCGCCGCCTGTTGGCAGATGAAAGAACAGTCTGGTCGAAAAAGCCGTTGGTCCGCTCATTCCTCGAATCCTGGGCAGTTATTTCTGCTCCCAACAGTATCACATGGTCGATGGGGCCGGTCGACGCGTGCCATTCAAGATTGGCTTGGCCGATGTAGTTTTCCCGCCGGGTAGGATCGATATAGGCCTCGATTCCGACTGTCGGCGCAACTGCTGTGCCGCCAACGGCGGTCGCGGCGAACACGTTTGAATAGGATTTGTCATAATCCCCATAAAGCGCCTGCGTTGTGAACATCAGATGGTCAGACAAGCGGGTTTCGCTGCGGAAGCGCAAGACATGGGCCTCGAAATCCGAATCGTTGAAATTGCGCTTGCCGAAAAACGTATTGCGCAATCCCTTGGCCGGCCCTGCCGGGATGGCGATTGTTCCAGCGAAAGCAGCAGGGATGCCACGATCCGCCACACGGCTGTCGCGCGTATACTCATAACCGAATTCAATCACGGTGCTGCCGAACTCGGCCCCGAAGGTTGGATTGACGGCATAGCGTTCGCCTTTGAAGGCATCGCGATGATTGCGGAGGTCTTCATAGAAGGCGTTGAACCGCAGGGCAGCTGAACCGAACGCCACATTCAAATCGGCGGTGCCATAATAGCTGCCGAACGTGTCTGCAGAGACAGTCGCTGCATAAAGATTGCGATCGGCAACGGCGCCCTTGGTGATGCGATTGATGACCCCGCCGCCACCGCCGCGGCCAAAGATCATGGCGTTCGAACCTTTGAGCACTTCAACGCGCTCGACATTGTAGAAGCTGCGGAAATACTGGACGTCGTCGCGCAGGCCATCCACAAAAAAGTCGGCCGTCGTATTGTTGCCTCGCAATGTAACCTGATCGCGATTGCCTTCACCCTGACCTGCTGAAACGCCCGGGACGAAACGGACAAGATCGGTCACGGAGCGGATCTGCTGATCGGCAATCTGTTCGGCGGTGATGACCGCAATGGATTGTGGCACGTCCAGGATCGGGGTGCTGGTCTTTGTTCCGCTTGTGGTTTCGATCACGCGATAACCGTCGACTTGGCCCGTCACGATGATTGTGCCCGCTTCTTCTGCAGCCCCATCGTCGGCAAAGGCCGGAGTCTGGAAAAAACATGAAAGGGCAATAGCGGCGTGGGAAGTCTTGAAGGGCATCTGGTGTCCATTTTTTCCAGGTCACGGGTTATTTAATAACGATTCGCAATAACTCCTTAAATGCGATGAATTATCAATAGCAATAGAGAATTTGGACTTTGCATTGCCCGGGTGCCGATCACGGACTAGGGCAAACTCCTGATGACTTTACCAGCCCATCCCGAGAACCGGCTTCGCGCGCTTGGGTTGAGGCTGTTCGGGATCTCCTGCCTTTCGGCGATGACTGTCCTGATCAAGCTCGCGAGTGAAGCCGGAGTCAAACTGCCCGAGATCATGTTCTGGCGGCAGGGGCTGGCGGTTCCGGTTGTTTTGGCATGGGTGCTCTTGGGGCCCGGGCTGGTGTCACTCCGCACCCGGCGCTTTGGTGCCCATTTGACGCGGAGCACGCTGGGCCTGACCAGCATGGCCCTCAACTTCGGGGCGATTATCCTGTTGCCACTGGCCGAGCAGACCACGCTTGGTTTTGCGGTGCCGGTCTTTGCTACAATCCTTTCCGCGCTCATCCTTAAGGAAGCGGTGGGCAAGCACCGGTGGACCGCGGTTTTTTTTGGCTTTGTCGGTGTGTTGGTCGTGGTTCAGCCGGGAGGCAGCCACATACCGCCGCTTGGCGCTGCCGTCGGCCTGACTTCGGCAGTGATGATCTCGTTCACAAGCCTGCAGATCCGTGAAATGGGCCGCACGGAAGCCGCGGCGACAACGGTTTTCTGGTTTTCCTTCCTGTCGGTCCTGCCGCTTAGTCTCTTGTTGCCGTTCTTCATGACCAGCCACGACCCTCGTGAATGGTTTCTGCTGACAGGCATCGGCGTGCTTGGCGGGATCGGCCAGATCGGCCTGACGGGCGCGCTGCGCCTCGCACCGGTTTCAACTGTGCTGGGGATGGATTATGTTGCGCTGATCTGGTCGACCCTGTTTGGTTGGCTGATCTGGAGCCATGTTCCCGGCCCTGCAACCTGGATCGGAGCAGCCATCATTATTGGCAGTGGGCTTTATATCGCCTGGCGTGAACATTATCTGAGCCGACCATCGACAACTGGAATCATCGCATGACAAAGGCGATACTTTATCATTGCCGGGACGCTCGCTCGTTCCGCTGCCTGTGGGCGGCCGAGGAACTGGGCTTGGACTATGACCTCGTGACGATGCCCTTCCCGCCGCGCTTTCACGTTCCGTCGTACAAGGAGATCAATCCGCTGGGGACCATTCCATGCTGGGTCGATGGCAAGGCGAAGTTGACCGAGTCCGCCGCGATTTGCCAGTTGCTTGCGCACGGATCATCGCTTGAACTGACACCGGATGAACCCGGCTATGCGGACTATCTGAACTGGCTCCATCGATCGGACGCAACGCTGACCTTTCCGCTGGCGATCATGCTTCGTTACAGCGTCTTTCCGAAGCCCGAGGACCGCAAACCGGAGATTGCGGAAGACTATAAGCTGTTTTTCCTTGGCCGCGCCAAGTCGATTGAAGCCGCGCTGGCTGATGGCCGGGAGTGGCTGGTTGCCGGACGGTTTACGATGGCCGATATCTGCATCGGCTATTCGATCATGCTCGCGCTGACGCTTGGCCTGAAGGCCGAACTGGGTCCAAGCACCCTTGCGTGGTGGGACCGGCTGGCGGCGCGTGACGGATTCAAATCGGCCAAGGCGCGTCAGGCGCAATCCCCAAGCCAGGAAGAGCGCAAAACATGAAGCTGATCTATTCGCTTACCTCTCCCTATGCACGCAAAGTGCGCATCCTTGTGATCGAAAAGGGGCTCGACGCGGCGATTGAGCATGTCATTGCCAGCCCGCTTGCCCAACCCGAAAAGGTGATCCCTGTCAATCCGCTCGGAAAGATCCCGGTGCTGCTGACCGATGTCGGGGCGATTTATGACAGCCCGGTGATTTGCGAGTATCTTGATAATCTGGCGGGCGATCCCCTGCTTCCTGCCAGCGGCGCAAACCGGTGGGCAATCCTGCGGGTCCAGGCGCTGGCCGATGGAATAATGGATGCAGCATTCTCTATCGTGATGGAACAACTGCGCCCCGAGCCGGAGCGCTCCAGCGCGTGGCGCGAACGTTGGCGCGCGGCAATCCTGCGCGCAACTGTTGACGCCAATCGCGATTTCCCCAGATTGGCAGACCGCTTTGATCTGGGGCAGATTGCGATGGCCGCAGCGCTGGGGTATCTCGTTTTTCGCCTGCCGGATATCGATTGGCAAACTGACTCACCGTCGCTTGCAACCTGGTGGGATGAGACCTGCCAACGTGCCAGCGTCCTTGCGACAACGCCACCCGTCTAGGACAAACGGGTTGGGTCGGAATGGCGTCGCGTGTTGGGACTCCTTTTGTGCGCAAGACTGGCGAGAATCGGTTGACAGCACGCCACTCGTCGCTTAGCGGGCTGCTTTCCGCGCGAGGGGTATGCCTCTGGCGTTATCTGTTGCGCGGGCAAGCATTTGAGAAAAAGAGATTTACGCCATGTTCGCAGTCGTGCGCACGGGCGGCAAGCAATATCGCGTTGCCGCA
>JANLST010000271.1:0-2252 GCA_031362505.1 Sphingomonadales bacterium | reverse complement strand
GTGTTCGTCCTTGCCCTTCCACAGAAGTGGCATCATGTCGGACAGATCGATTTCGCGACTGGTATCGGGATAGACGCCGAGCATCGGCCCCGTCCGCGCGATCACTTTCGCGACAACCGGTGCAGCGGTGAAGGCGGCCGTTGTCAGGCCAAAGGATTCCGCGCTTCCCTTCGGCGAGTCGAGCATCGCGATCACCACATAACGCGGGGCATCCATCGGAAAGGCGGCGGCAAAGGTCGAAACATTGACGGTCTTTGAATACCCCCCAACCCCTGGCTTTTCTGCGGTCCCTGTCTTGCCGCCAATTCGAAAGCCGGCAATATTGGCATTTCTGCCGGTCCCTTCAGTCACGATCAGCCGCAACATCTTGCGCATCAACAGGCTGGTATGCTCCGAAATCACACGGCGCCCCTTGGCGGCCCGCCCCGGCTGAACCTTTATCAATGTTGCCGGCCTCCAGATGCCGCCGTTGACCAACGACGCATAGGCACTCGCAAGATGCAGGGGGGAAACCGCAATGCCATGACCATAGGCAACGGTCATGGTGGTCAGCCGGCCCCAGTTCTGGGGCCAAAGCGGACGGCCGCGCTCCTTGAGCTCGATATGGGGGGCTTCGTCGAAACCCATTTTGCGGAAAAAGACTTCGGTTTTCGCCTCTCCCAATTCGTCGGCAAAGCGGGCGGTGGCGATGTTCGAAGAATGAACCAGGGTCTCGGGAACATTGAGCCACCGGTTTTGAGGATGATCATCGCTGATCTTGAAGCGTCCTATCGCGATCGGTGCCGTCGCATCAACCCGGCGGGCGAGGTTTGTGACGACACCCGAATCAATGGCATTGGCCATCGTGAGCGGCTTGAACGTGCTGCCAAGCTCATAAACGCTCTGCGTCACATTGTTGCGCATGGCTTCCGGATTGGCTTCTCCGCTCCGGTTCGGATTGAAGACCGGGAGAGAGACCATCGCGATCACTTCACCAGTATGCACGTCGAGCACAAGTCCGGTCGCGCCAATCGCCCGGAGGTTCGTCATGGCGGCCGAAAGCTCGCTTTCCATTGCCGCCTGAACGCGCCTGTCAATCGAGAGCGCCACCGGCTTGCCGCGTGTCGCGGGATCGGCGAAGGTATCATTGAGAACGCGTTCCATGCCCATGACGCCGCGACCGTCGAAATCGGTATAGCCAATGACGTGCGCGGCAAGGGTCGTCTGCGGATACAGCCGTTCAGGCTCGCGCGCATAGGCCATTGCGGGCTCACCAAGCGCGTTCACAGCGGCAACGAGTTCCGGCATGGCCCGGCGACGCAGATACGTGAAAGATTTTCCAGATTTCAGGATGGCGAGATATTCTGCTTCCGTTCGATCTGGCATGAGTTGCGCGAGTTGGGGCGCAAGCTCCTCTGCCCGGCCAAGCAGCTTGTTGGGATGAACCCCGATCGACCAGGCTTCAATCGTGCGCGCCAGAACTTCTCCGTTGCGGTCGACAATGTCGCCGCGTGAAGCCAGACCAAATCTGTCAGAGCCTGCATGACTGCTGCCCGTATCGAAATTGAGCCAGACCAGTCGTATTGCGATCACCGACGCAGCCGCCATGAACAACAGCATCAAGAGCATCAGTCGTTGATGGGCAAGCAGGATACTGGTCTGGCGGGCGCCAGCGTGGCGAGTACGTTGTGGGCGGGCGACGAGCGAGGTCACGGGCGAGGTCTGTCCCTCCCTTCCGATTCCGTTATCGCAGCGCGTGTCAGCGAACTGACTGTTGCGCGATTGAGAAGCGATTGATCGAGCATCGCTACCTTTTCTGCCTTGCGGTCCGTCGCCTGTGCCGATCGACGCGGCGCAATCGCACGCTGCACCGCCCTGTCGGTGTCAGTCAGCGGCTTGGACACAGCCGCAGGGCTGATCAGCTTTGCAACAAGGGATCGCTCAGGTGGCACTTCGCTCGGCTGCTGTGTCATCACGGCCATCATGACAGGCGGAGGCGCAGACGGCTTGTCGCCTATTCCGGCACGATCCAGAGAGGCAAGAGACTCTTCTCCTTGAAGATACTGATTCGCCTTGGGCGCGCTCAGGGCGAGCACGTCACTATTCCAACGTTCGAGCTGACGCAGACTTGCCCGGGTCCCAAGTTCGGTCTGAAGCAGGCGGATGTCGCGCTTGGTCATGGCAATCTTGTGGTCAATCTGCTCGAGCCGACCGCGCTGGTTCGCAACCTGAAGCGAGATCAGGTAAAGCCCGCAAGCCGCCGCCGCGACACC
>JANLST010000053.1:0-1854 GCA_031362505.1 Sphingomonadales bacterium | reverse complement strand
GGGTTCGCTATCGCCTCTTTGAACCGGATACGGCTGTGAATGGCGGATCCATGATCGGCCGTCTTGCTCGTCTGGCCAATGTTCCCTAATCGTTCAGAATAATGAACACCCCCGAGCAGATCATTGACCCGCCCTATCTGAAGCGACTGAACGCACCGCAGCGCGACGCGGTACTGACGAGCGAGGGACCGGTGCTGATGCTCGCGGGCGCTGGTACGGGCAAGACGGCTGCACTCACTGCGCGCCTCGCTCATCTGATCGCAACGCGCCGCGCATGGCCTTCCGAGATTCTGGCCGTCACCTTTACCAACAAGGCGGCGCGCGAGATGAAGGATCGCGTTGGGCAGATCATAGGTGATGCCGTCGAAGGCATGCCATGGCTCGGAACCTTCCATGCGATCGGTGCAAAGATGTTGCGTCGACATGCCGAACTTGTCGGGCTTCAGAGTAATTTCACGATTCTCGACACGGATGACCAGATCCGCTTGTTGAAACAGGTCATCCAGCTTGCCGACCTTGACGAGAAACGCTGGCCAGCCCGACAATTGGGCGGGCTGATTGATCAGTGGAAGAACAAGGGCCTTACCCCCAAGGATGTCGATGCTGCTGAAAGCGAGCGGTTTGCCAACGGTCGCGGCGGTGAACTCTATCAGATCTACCAGGGCCGACTCAAAGCGCTCAACGCCTGCGATTTTGGTGACTTGCTCCTTCACGTCCTGACGATACTGAAAAGTCATCGCGACGTGCTCGAGCAATATCAGCAACGCTTCAAATACATATTGGTCGACGAGTATCAGGATACCAACGCCGTCCAGTATCTCTGGCTTCGGTTGTTGGCTCAAACCCGCAAGAACATCTGTTGCGTCGGTGATGATGATCAGTCGATCTATTCGTGGCGCGGGGCAGAAGTGACAAATATTCTCCGCTTTGAGCAGGATTTTCCCGGGGCGGCCATCATTCGGCTCGAACAGAATTACCGCTCCACGCCACATATCCTCGCGGCGGCCTCGGGCTTGATCGGCCACAATGGTGGACGCCTCGGCAAGACGCTCTGGACGGAGATCAACGACGGTGAGAAAGTCGATGTGATCGGTGTCTGGGACGGGCAGGAGGAAGCCCGCCGCGTCGGAGAGATGATCGAAACCCACCAACGCGATGGCGGCTCTTTTGACGACGTTGCAATCCTTGTGCGTGCGCAGTTCCAGACGCGTGAATTTGAGGATCGCTTTATTTCCATCGGCCTGCCCTATCGCATTGTCGGGGGCTTCCGCTTTTATGAGCGCGCGGAAATACGGGATGCGTTGGCCTATCTGCGGCTGGTCAACCAGCCGGCCGACGATCTGGCGTTCGAAAGGATCGTCAACCAGCCCAAACGAGGACTGGGCGACAAGGCGATGGCCAAGCTCCAGACGCTGGCCCGCACCCAAGGCATGCCGTTGAGCCATGCGGCCGCCAGGATCATCGACAGTGACGAATTGACGCCGCAGGCTCGCCGTGCACTGACCGGTTTCGTCGGAGATCTCGCGAGCTGGCGTGACCGCTCTCGCGACCTGCCGCATCCCGAACTCGCACGCGCGATTCTGGATGAGAGCGGCTACACCGCAATGCTGCAGGCCGACAAATCGGCAGAGAGCGCCGGGCGTCTCGAGAATCTCGGCGAACTCACCCGCGCCATGGAGGACTATGAGACGCTGGGCGCATTCCTCGAACATATCAGTCTCGTTATGGACAATGACGCGGCGGCGGCCGAGGAAAAGGCCACAATCATGACGATCCATGCCGCCAAGGGCCTGGAGTTCGATCGTACGTTCCTTGTCGGCTGGGAGGAGGGGGTCTTCCCCTCGCAACGCGCGC
>JANLST010000071.1:0-4101 GCA_031362505.1 Sphingomonadales bacterium | reverse complement strand
CGGAAGTCGAAGCTGGTTGTCGAGCTGGATGGATTTTCACATGAAACCACTTCTGACCGTGATTCGAAGCGCACGCTGTTTCTTGAGCGAGAAGGGTATAAGGTGGTTCGATTTCTGAACTCGGATGTTTTTGCGAATATGGATGGGGTTTTGACGGCCATAGGCGAAACTCTAAAGGCATTGCCCACCCCTAGCCCCTCCCGCTTGCGGGAGGGGGATATCCAACCATGACCCTCACCCCGCAATGGCTTGATGAACTGCGCGCGCGGACGTTGTTGTCCGCCTTGATCGGGCGGACGGTGAAGATCACCAAGGCCGGGCGCGAGTTCCGGGCCTGCTGCCCGTTTCACAATGAGAAGACGCCCAGCTTCTACGTCAATGACGAGAAGGGCTTCTACCATTGTTTCGGCTGCTCGGCGCATGGCGACGCCATTCGCTGGATGACGGACCAGCGCGGCCTGCCGTTCATGGATGCCGTGAAGGAGCTTGCCCAGGCGGCAGGCATGGAGGTGCCAGCGGCCGATCCGCGCGCGGTCGAACGCGCCGAACGGGCCAATTCGCTTTATGACGTCATGACAGCAGCATCCGACTGGTTTATCCAGCAATTACAGGGGATTGAGGGTGCTGAAGCGCGAACCTATCTCGAGAAGCGCGGGATCAGGCCGGAGACAATCAAGACCTTCGGAATTGGGTTTGCGCCCGATTCGAAATCGAAGCTGAAGGTCGCGCTCAAACAATTCGGCGAAGAAAAGCTGATCGAATCCGGCCTGCTGATCTCGGTCGACGAGAAGGAACCCTATGACCGGTTCCGCGGTCGGATCATGATACCGATCCGCGATCCGCGTGGACGTGTGATTGCCTTTGGCGGACGTATCCTTGGTGCGGGCGAGCCCAAATATCTGAACTCGCCCGAGACACCTCTCTTTGACAAGGGGCGGACCCTCTATAATCTTGATCTTGCCGCAAGCGCATCGCGCAAGACTGCACGGATCATTGTCGTCGAGGGCTATATGGACGTCATCGCCCTTGCCCAGGCGGGCATTGGCGATGTGGTCGCACCGCTCGGCACTGCGCTGACCGAGCAACAGATTGAACGGTTATGGCGGCTTTCCGATGTGCCGGTGCTGTGTTTCGACGGCGATTCGGCCGGCCAGAAGGCGGGTCTGCGTGCTGCCTTGCGTGCCCTGCCCCTTCTGGCACCGGCAAAATCACTTGCCTTTGCCGCCCTGCCCAAGGGTCAGGATCCTGATGATGTCGTCCAAAAAGGCGGCGCACGCGCAATGGAGGCGTTGCTGGCCGACCCCGAACCACTGGTCGATTTGATCTGGAAATCGGAAACAGACGCCACACCATTGCGCACCCCGGAGGAGCGGGCCGGATTCAGGCAACGTCTTAATAATCATGCACAAGTCATTGGTCATGGCGATGTTCGTGGACAGTATCTATCGGAATTCCGTGCGCGCTTTGATGCGCAATTCAATCAACGAGTGGTGCCGCGTGGCCGGTTCACGCCAGGAAAACGGTTTGAACCCGAACGTCCGCTGACGAACAAGACACGTTCGATCGGCGGCGGCGGGGTCGCCCCGGTTTTCGCCAAGGCCATCCTGGCGGGCCTGTTGCGTCATCCGTCGATGATCCTGGCGTGTGGTGACGCACTTTCCTTGCTGGTTATCGACGATCAGGAACTCGATCATTTGCGTCTGATTCTGCTTGATGCAGCGTATGATGGGGAAATGCTTGATTCTGACGCCTTGATCCCCATATGCGACTCGGCAGGTTTGGGAGAACTTGCCGCCAGCCTTATGGATGCAAACGGGCTTGCCTTTTCGTTCACCCGAAGGCAGGCGGATGCGGAAATTGCCCGTCGTGACCTAGGGATGGCAATTGAGGCTCTGGCGGCTCGCCCTGCGCTTGATGCAGCGTTGGCAGCGGCGACTGTCAGGCTGACGGAGCAGTGGGACGAAAACGGTTTTGCCGAACAGATGAGACTGGTTGAAGCGCTGGGAGATGCAGATCGCAAGCTCGCCGCTCTCGCTCAAGGCGAAGATGAATAGAATAGGGACGTAACGGATAAATGGTAAAGTCAGCAGAAGCAGCAGAACTCACGGAAAAGCCGGAATCCGGCGATGCCCCACTGATCGATCTCAATGAAGCGTCGGTCAAGAAGCTGCTCGCCCGGGCGAAAAAGCGCGGATACATTACCTATGACGAGCTGAATGCCGCCCTGCCGCAGGACCAGATGTCGTCCGAGCAGATCGAGGACGTGATGTCTGCGATCAACGAGATGGGCGTCAACATTGTCGAAAATGACGAAGCGCTCGATGATGGCGAAGAAGCCGAACCCGAGGAAGAAATCGAAGCCGTCGATCAGGCCGATGGCGGCATCGGTGCCGATTCGGTTGGTGACAAGAAAAAGGAAGTCGTCGATCGCACCGATGACCCCGTACGCATGTATCTGCGGGAAATGGGCGCGGTCGAGCTTTTGAGCCGCGAAGGCGAGATCGCAATTGCCAAGCGCATCGAGGCCGGGCGCGACACAATGATTCTTGGTCTGTGCGAAAGCCCGATTACCTTCAATGCCATCATCGACTGGTCAACGGCGCTCAACGAAGGCACGATGCAATTGCGCGAGATTCTCGATCTCGATGCGATGCTTTCCAAGGATCCGGCTCCTGAATCGCTGACCGAAGACGGCGAAACTGCCGAAGATGGAGAGATTTCCGAAAAGACGGCCGGCCCATCCTACAAGGAAGAAGAGGACGTCGAGGAAGAAGCGCCCGCCGCCGATGATCAGGACGATGTCGAAGGTTCGTTGACCGAACGGCGCGCCAAACGCCCGGTCGACGATGATGAGGAAGACAACACCCTCAGCCTCGCCCAGATGGAAGAGACGCTGAAGCCCGCCGCGCTCGAGAAGTTTGCAGCGATCACATCGCTGTTCAAGAAATTCTCGAAAATCCAGGCAGCGCGCATCGAGGCGCTTTCGGTCGGCAATGATTTCCAGAAATCCGACGAGAACAAGTATCAGAAGCTGCGCGAAGACTTGACCGGTCTGGTCGAAAGCGTCCAATTTCACGGCGCCAAGATCGAGTATCTGGTTGACCAGTTGTATGCCTTCAACCGACGCCTGACGGCCCTGGGCGGACAGATGCTGCGTCTTGCCGAGCGTCACAAGGTTCCGCGCAAGTCCTTCCTCGACAGCTATATGGGCCATGAGCTTGACGAAAGCTGGCTCGACAATGCCAAGGCGACCGACAAGAAATGGGCCGCCTTTGCCGAAGCCGAAATCGATGCGGTTGAACGCATCCGTGCGGAAATCGCCGAAATCGCGCAGGCAACGGGCATGTCGCTCACCGAATTCCGTCGCATCGTCAACATGGTTCAAAAAGGCGAACGCGAAGCCCGTATTGCCAAAAAGGAAATGGTCGAAGCGAACCTGCGCCTCGTTATTTCCATTGCCAAGAAATATACGAACCGTGGCCTGCAATTCCTTGATCTTATTCAGGAAGGCAATATCGGCCTGATGAAAGCGGTCGACAAATTCGAGTATCGCCGCGGCTACAAGTTCAGCACCTACGCAACCTGGTGGATCCGTCAGGCCATCACCCGTTCGATCGCCGATCAGGCGCGCACGATCCGCATTCCGGTGCACATGATCGAAACCATCAACAAACTGGTCCGCACCAGCCGCCAGTTCCTCCACGAGAGCGGTCGCGAACCAACGCCCGAGGAAATGGCCGAACGCCTTTCGATGCCGCTCGAGAAGGTTCGCAAGGTGATGAAGATCGCCAAGGAACCAATTTCGCTTGAAACCCCGATCGGGGACGAGGAAGATTCGCATCTCGGCGATTTCATCGAGGACAAGAATGCCGTTATCCCTGTGGATGCCGCCATTCAGGCCAATCTCAAGGAAACCGTCACCCGTGTGCTGGCGAGCCTCACGCCACGTGAAGAACGCGTCCTGCGGATGCGCTTCGGAATCGGCATGAACACCGATCACACACTTGAGGAAGTCGGCCAGCAATTCTCGGTGACCCGCGAACGTATTCGCCAGATCGAGGCCAAGGCTCTGCGGAAGCTGAAGCATCCAAGCCGCAGCCG
>JANLST010000056.1:0-2634 GCA_031362505.1 Sphingomonadales bacterium | reverse complement strand
CTTCCCGCACTTGGTGGCGGCGGATTTGAAGAGGGCCACGGACTTGCCAACCAATTGGTCGCACAAGGGATAGGAGTTGGAGTTGTCGCCGCTTGGACCGGCCTGATGACATGGCTGATCTGTTTCGCGAGCAGCTACGTCACGCCAATGCGGGTTGATGAGGAAACCGAACATGACGGACTCGATCTGTCGAGCCACGGCGAACGAGGTTGGGAACTGGATTAAGTCAGGTCTTCCCACATATTCTTGAGTTTCGAGAAGAAGCCTTCAGACTGAGGGCTTTCTTCCCCGGTTTCGGTCTGACGAAACGCTTCGAGCATCTCGCGTTGCTCGGCAGTGAGTTTTGTCGGCGTCTCAACCTCGATCTGAACCACCAGGTCGCCCGCTCCCCGGCCGTTCAACACGGGCATACCGGCCCCGCGCTGACGGAGTTGCTTGCCCGACTGAATCCCGGGCGGGATGCGGATTTCGTGCGCGGCGCGATCGACACCCGGCACCGTGATCGTGCCTCCCAAGGCGGCCGTCGTAAAACTGATTGGTGCGCGTGCAAACAAGGTCGTCCCTTCGCGCTGGAACAATTGGTGTCGCGAGATGTGCAGGAAAATGTAGAGGTCACCGGCAGGTGCCCCCCGTTCTCCGGCCTCGCCTTCGCCTGAAAGGCGGATGCGCGTGCCATCATCAACACCCCGCGGAATGTTGACGCTGAGGGTCTTTTCCTTGTCAACCCGCCCTGCGCCGCGACACGCACTACACGGATCTGCAATCACCTGGCCCGCTCCGCGACATGAGGCACATGGTCGCTCGACAACGAAGAAGCCCTGTTGTGCGCGGACCTTGCCATGACCGTTGCAGGCAGCACAGGTCTTGGCCGATGTGCCGGGCTTTGCACCCGATCCGCTACACGGATCGCAAGCCACAGACACTTCGACACGGATTTCCGTTTCTTTCCCGTTGAACGCATCTTCGAGTGTAATTTCGAGATCGTAGCGGAGATCGGCGCCGCGCTGCGGCCCGCGCTGGCGACCGCGACCGCCACCCATGAACTCGCCGAATATATTGTCGAAAATATCAGAAAATCCGCCAAAATCCTGTGCCCCGCCGCCGCCACCATTCTGGAAGGCGGCCTTGCCATACTGGTTATAGGCTGCCCGTTTCTGGGGGTCTTTCAGGACGTCATAGGCTTCGCTGATCGCCTTGAACTTGGCTTCGGAATCATGGCAGCCTGGATTCTTGTCGGGATGATAACGCATCGCAAGCTTGCGGTAGGAAGACTTGATCGTCCCGTCATCGGCGGTGCGCTCCACCTCCAGCAATTCATAATAATCGTCTGACAAAGCCATCAAATCCCCCGAAAAAATTCTCCCCGGACGTCAAACGCCGGGGAGTATTTTTCAGCCCTTGTTTTCGTCGACCTCAGAGAATTCGGCATCCACTACATCATCATCCTTTGGCGCTTCCGCCTCGGGCGACGCCGCGGCGGCCTGCTCCTTCTCGTAGATGGCCTGACCGAGCTTCATTGCGGCCTGTGCAAGCGCCTGACCCTTTTCAGTCATCGCCGCAACATCGCCGCCTTCAACTGCCGACTTCGCCTCGGCAATCGCCGCCTCGATCTCGGATTTCGTCGCTTCATCGACCTTGTCGCCATGTTCGGCAAGCTGACGCTCGGTTGTGTGGATCAGGCTTTCTGCATTGTTCTTCGCTTCCGCCGCCTCTCGACGCTTCTTGTCGTCTTCGGCGAATTGTTCTGCATCCTTGACCATCTGGTCGATATCGGCATCGCTGAGACCGCCAGATGCCTGGATCTTGATCTGCTGTTCCTTGCCTGTGCCCTTGTCCTTGGCATGGACCGAGACGATGCCGTTCGCATCGATATCGAACGTCACTTCGATCTGCGGCACGCCGCGCGGCGCGGGCGGGATGCCGACAAGGTCGAACTGGCCGAGGATCTTGTTGTCCGCCGCCATTTCGCGCTCGCCCTGGAAGACGCGGATCGTCACGGCCTGCTGATTGTCATCGGCAGTCGAATAGACTTGCGACTTCTTGGTTGGGATCGTCGTGTTGCGGTCGATCATGCGCGTGAACACGCCGCCCAGCGTTTCGATGCCGAGCGAAAGCGGAGTCACGTCGAGCAGGAGGACATCTTTGACATCGCCCTGAAGAACGCCGGCCTGTATTGCGGCGCCCATAGCCACGACTTCGTCGGGGTTCACACCGGTGTGCGGCTCCTTGCCGAAGAAGTCCTTCACCACTTCGCGGACGCGCGGCATGCGGGTCATACCGCCAACCAGCACCACTTCGGCAATGTCTGCGGCCTTGACGCCAGCGTCGGCCAGCGCCTTTTTGCAGGGATCAAGCGTGCGCTTGATCAGGCTTTCGACCATCTTTTCAAGATCGGAGCGCGTGATCGCCTTCAAGAGATGCTTGGGGCCCGTCGCATCAGCTGTAATGAACGGCAAATTGACTTCGGTCGTCGCTGCCGATGACAGCTCGATCTTCGCTTTTTCGGCGGCTTCCTTGAGGCGCTGGAGCGCCAGCTTGTCCTGCGTCAGGTCGATGCCTTCGGCTTTCTTGAACTCGGCCGCGAGGAATTCCACGATCGTGGCGTCGAAATCTTCACCACCCAGGAATGTATCG
>JANLST010000481.1:0-1538 GCA_031362505.1 Sphingomonadales bacterium | reverse complement strand
TTGCAGATCTGGTTGTATTTGGCTTCGTTGGTCTTCTTCATGGCCAGGATCGCCGGATTGGCTTCGCACGCAGGAACCATGATCAGATCTTCGAGCGATGATCGTGTGCCGCTGGTCGTCGGTGGGCCATAGACGCGGATCGGCGTGGCCGGAAGCGAGCCATTGACGTCTTTCCAGGTCTTGGCGGTGTTAGGCTTGCCATAAGGTGCCTTGGCAATGGCCGCATAGACATCACGCAGGCTGACGTTGCGGACCGGGCCGCCTTTTGATGTTGCCAGCGAAAGTCCGTCGAGCCCAACCTGAATTTCCGTGATCTGGGTAATGCCGTTGGCGGCGCAGAGGCGATACTCGGAAAGCTTGATCCTGCGCGAGGCGTTGAGGACATCTGGATGAGCCGCTCCGACACCGCCACAGAAAAGCTTTGCACCGGCTCCGGTTCCGGTCGCTTCGACGATCGGAGAGGGCACGCCAGGATTGGCGCGGGCAAAGCGCTCGGCGACCGCCTTGGTGAACGGATAGACGGTGGAGGATCCAACGATGCGGATGTTGCGGCGCATCTGCGCCGAGGCGGGAACGGCGGCAACGGCGGTAACGCTCACAGCAAGTGCAGCGACGATCACCTTGGTGGATGTTTTCATGATAACCCCTGAAACTGGATGATGTGCCGGGCGAGTCGTTCGACCCGGTTGACACCCCACTAGGCGGCGTACATTCCAGTTTTGTGGCAATCAGGTTTCATATTTGTGACAAGCCTGTAGGGTCGCCCGGAATTCAGTCGTTTTCGGTCGGTGCCTCACTGGCTTCAACGCGAGGCGGCCGACCCCGACGGCGCGGCGCGGGGGTAGGTTCGTCCGCCTCGACGGCAAAATCGGGAATCGGCGCAACCATTCCGTCGCTACCGAATGATGGTGGAAGCACGTTCACATCGATCGTCGCAGATTCGACGGCATCGTCATCCAAGTCGCCACGGTTTGGGTTGTAACGACCGTTGCCGCGATCACTGGCATAGCGATCATTCCGATCACGATCATTGTTGCCGCGCTCATTGTTGTTTCGCTCTGGACGCGGACCGCGGTCACCGCGATCATTGCGCTCTCGATTGTCCTGGCGACGCGGCGGGCTCCGATCCTCATCACCCTGTTCGCTGTCGATGCTCTCGGATGAGCCCTGATCATCACCATCATCGCCTGACCATTCCTCACGCTGCGGCCGGCTTTCTTCGAAACGGGCGCGAGTTTCGGCGACGACGCGGAAATAGTGATCGGCGAACTGGAGATAATATTCAGTCATCACGCGGTCACCGGCAAGCTGGGCATCTCGGGCCAGGCTCTTGTACTTCTCAAGAAGCTGGGGCGCATTGCCACGTGCGCGGTTATCGATGCGGTTGCCTTGTTCGCGGCCACCATTTTGTGGGCGCTGTCCACCCCGGCCGCGACGACGGCCAGCCTGACGATTGTTGAGCAAGAAATGTCCCTTTTCTCTGGGGTAAAGCCTGTGGTTCGTAGTTCAAGCCAGCATGACCCCGACCGGGATGTGCC
>JANLST010000041.1:0-5029 GCA_031362505.1 Sphingomonadales bacterium | reverse complement strand
GGCCAGCCTCCCTTCGGCAAGCAGATCAAGATTGTCGAGCAGTCGCGCCATTGCCGGATCGTAGCGATCCGCTTCCTTCGCCTGCAGCGCGAGGCATTCGCCTAGCGACCGGGCGCCAACGCCGGTCGGATCGAAAGTCTGGATTATATGGAGTACGCTCTCGACCTGGAAAAGTGGCGCACCCAAACGGTTCGCAAGCTCAAGCAACGACAGTGAAAGATAGCCGGCATCGTCAATTTGATCGATCAGGTGGCTCGCGATCAATAGGTCGCGGGCGTCCAGCACCATGCCAGCCTGCGTCAATAGATGATCGCGCAGAGACGCTGTCGCAGCAGCCATCGCATCAAAGTCCGGTCCGTCCTCGAACCCGCCCCCGCCATCACCTGAAATGCCAAGCTGCCCGTCCATCCCCGGCCCGCCATCGACAGCACTGTCATGGTGAAATGTCTCTGCTGTCAGATCGACATCCAACCCGGCGTCTACGTCACCCGGGGTGATATCCAGAAGGCCTTCAATCTCTCTCCCCTGCTCTTCGAGCGGCGCCATCTCCTCTGGTGTCGAGACTTCATCGCGTTCAGCATCGAGCAGGGGATTTTTCTCCACTTCCTCGGCAATGAACGCCTCGACCTCGAGATTTGAAAGCGCCAGCAGCCGGATCGCCTGCTGGAGCTGTGGCGTCATCACCAGCGACTGGCTTTGCCTCAGGTCAAGGCGGGGCCCGAGTGCCATGGCTAGAGGCTGAAGCCCTCACCAAGATAAAGCCGGCGGACATTCTCATCCGCGACGAGTTCCTGCGGACTGCCCGAAAACAAGACCTTGCCGTCATAAATGATGCAAGCGCGGTCGACGATATCGAGCGTCTCGCGAACATTGTGATCGGTGATGAGCACGCCAATCTCGCGCTCCTTCAAGTCTTTCACCAGATCACGAATATCGGCGATCGAAATAGGATCGATCCCCGCAAAAGGTTCATCAAGCAACATGATCGAAGGCGTCGCTGCGAGCGCACGCGCGATTTCACAGCGACGCCTCTCGCCCCCTGAAAGCGCCATCGCCGAGGCTTTACGGAGCTTGGTCAGCCCAAATTCGTCAAGAAGAAATTCGAGCCGCGCCATTCGTTCTGCCTTGTCGGGTTCAGACAGCTCGAGGACGGCAACGATGTTCTGTTCAACCGTCAGGCCACGAAAGATGGACGTTTCCTGGGGCAGATAGCCGAGGCCCAGGATCGCCCTGCGATACATTGGGAGGCCGGTAATATCATCGCCATCAAGCAGGATTCGGCCTGAATCGGGTTTCACAAGTCCCATGATCGAATAAAAACACGTCGTCTTGCCGGCACCGTTCGGACCAAGCAAGCCGACCACCTCGCCACGGCCAACGGACAGCGAGACATCTGAGAGGACAGCACGCTTGTCATAGGATTTGGCAATCGAGACGATCGAAAGGCCACTCGAAAGCGCGGCGGAATCGCCCCTTTGGGCCTCCAGGGTGGATACGTCGTTCATCGGCACTCCTGCAAGTTTGCTGGCAGATTATAGTGTATCAAAGGTTAATTTCGGCGAATTGGCAAGATTATTGCATGCCAGGCGCCTCAGCGAAAGTGGCAGATGGACTATTGCTCTTTTTTGACGGTGAATCGACCTGTTACGCGACCACCGGTCCCGCCCTCAACGCCAGGCGCTCCAACCGCACTTCCGTCGACGACTGCGCGTCCGGTATTGAGGTCAATGACCAGCCTGCCGCCGTTGACCCGGTTGCCGCCCTGGACAAGGCTTACACCGCCGACCATCGTTATCAGACGGCGGGGGAGATCATATATTGCCGTATTGCCTTGAGCCGTCTGGTTGGCCTTGTGGATCGTCACACCACCAGTGGCGTCAAGCCGCTCGATCTGTACACCCGAACCGGAGGTATTGGCATAGGCCACTGTCAGCCGCGCCGACGTCAGGGTCAATCCCGCCTGGTTCACGCGCACATTTCCGACAAACATCGCGCGATCAGCACGATCCTGGACCTCGATCCTGTCGGCTTCCACATCGACCGGCGCATTTGAGTCATGTCCTTTTAACGCCTGACCAACGGCCGGGCCGGCGAACAGCGGGAGGGCAACGGCAATGATGATGGCTTTGCGCATGCGGGCTATCTGGCGCGGCCTTGAACGATATGCAAGCGCGCACCGCCGTCAAGCAACACCGTATGAGCCCCGAGATCGGCTTCGATGCGATTGGCGCTGAAGCTGCCAAGCGGCATCTTGCCTTCCACCGGGCCGCCGCTTGCCAGTTTTCTGGTCTTTAGGCCGACCATGACATCGCGAGTCTCCAAGCGATAGCCTCCCGCCGAGGCAAACACCACGGGCCCAACAATCGATACAATCTCTCGATCCATATCATAGTGACCGGTATCCGCGTGAAGCGATGCCGGGCCATCTTTCAGGGTTATTCTCGCGGTGAGGTCGCTCAACTTCACGACGGGCTCGCTCGACGTGGCCTGAACGGCCGAACCGGCCGTAAGCTGGAAGGGCTGCCCTTTTGAATCTTCCCCCCGATAGGTGGCGGCGGTTACCCGCATTCGCTCCTTAGCAACCTGCACATTGTCCTTCGCCAAGACAAAGCTGACCTCGCCACGCATGGCGAGCGGCGCAAATATCAGTCCAGCGCTCAGGATTCCAATGGTTGCCGGAAGCCCGATACGCGCGATCGAGATCAACCGGTCGTGCCTTCCACCCGGAGACGCCCAACGCTGAAGTGGCGTCCGCACAATTGCGGCCGGATCAGGCATGAGCGAAAATATCGATTTCGGGCCAGCCCTCCAAATCGAGCATTGCGCGCGCTGGCAGGAAGTCGAAACAGGATTGCGCCAGTGCCATCCTCCCCTCGCGTTCGAGACGGACATCAAGTTGGGCCTTCATGCGATGAAGGTAGCGGACATCGGATGCGGCGTATTCGCGCTGTGCGTCGTTGATGACTGGCGCTCCCCAATCCGACGATTGCTGTTGCTTTGAAAGCTCGACACCCAGCAGTTCCTTGACCAGATCCTTCAGGCCATGACGATCAGTATAAGTTCGCACCAGACGTGATGCTATTTTCGTACAGAACACAGGAGCGGCCATCACACCGAGATAGGCATGTATCGATGCAAGATCGAATCTGGCAAAGTGATAGAGCTTTGTTCGCCCTGGATCTGCCAGCACGGCTTTCAGCTTGGGGGCGCTATAATTGCTACCCGGGCTGAACCGAACGAGATGTTCATCGCCGCACCCGTCGGATATCTGGACAAGGCAAAGGCGATCCCGTCCGGGATAAAGGCCCATGGTTTCGGTATCGACCGCAACCGGCCCTGCGGCCAACGCATCATCGGGTAAATCTTCTTCGTGAAAATATATCGTCATCAAATTTGCTCTTTCCGGCGCGCCGCCGCTTTCCGTTGCCGGGTGTCACGGGCCATAATGTTGAGCAGTTCGACCAGAACCGAAAAGCCCATCGCTGTGTAAACATAGCCCTTGGGAACATGAACGCCAAATCCGTCCGCGATCAGCACCACCCCGATCATCATGAGGAATGCCAGCGCGAGCATGACCACCGTCGGATTGCTGCCGATGAAATGGGCAAGAGGATCCGCTGCGACGAGCATGATCCCGACGGTTACCACGATCGCGACGGCCATCACGGGAATATCGCCAGTCATGCCGATCGCTGTCAGGATCGAATCGATCGAGAAAACAAGGTTGAGAACGGCAATCTGGGCAATGGTTGCGCCAAAGCCGACGATGACATGCCCCTTTTTATCAAGCATTTCGCCGCTCGCTTCTGGATCCATCGCGTGATGGATTTCCTTGGTTGCCTTCCAAAGCAGGAACAATCCGCCTGCGATAAGAATCAGGTCACGGCCGCTGAGAGCGGTTTCAAATGTTGGTTCGCCATGTTCGCCGAGTGCGCCGGACAAGCCGAGGTCGAAAATTGGAGCGGTCAGCCCAATGATCCAGGCAATCGCCCCCAGAAGCGCCAATCTCATGAGGAGCGCAAGGGCCAGCCCGATCCGCCGCGCACGCTGTTGTTGTTCGGGAGGGAGTTTGTTGGAAAGAATGGCAACGAAGACAAGATTGTCTATCCCCAGAACCACTTCGAGGACGATTAGGGTGAGAAGGGCGATCCAGACGCCTGGATCGGCAAAAAGAGCAATCACATTTGCCATGGGCGGCGCTTTGCCACAGTCTTGGCAATTGCCGCAAGTCGACTATCATGCACATTGAACAAGGGAGACCTGGACATGAACGACCCCGCGCAGCGTCCTGACGCGACTCCGACAGCCGGTGGTTTCGAATTCAACCGTCCGACCATTATTGGGCTGTTGTTTGCTGCAAGCTATATCACTGGAATTACAGCGATAATCGGAGTCGTCCTGGCCTATGTCTGGAAGGGTGAATCGCACCTTCCCTGGGAAGGGACGCATTATGCCTACCTGATCCGGACATTCTGGATCGGCGTCGTTGCTTCGGTATTGGGTGTTATAACCCTGTTGATCGGTGTCGGCTTCCTTATCTTGCTGGCGGTTGGCGTCTGGGGGCTGGTGCGCACCGTCATGAGCCTGATCAATGCACAGAAGCGCGAGCCGATGAAGGATCCAGAAACACTGCTTTTTTAGCAACCGCGCAAGTCGTTGCACAAGTGTTTGAAGCGGCGAATCAAAATCGCTCGCAGATTTGACATTTTTAGGCTATCGCGACTCGAAGGTGCGTAATGGTTCTGCGCCGAATACCATGTGCCCATCGTCCGGTGCTTTGGTTCTATGGATTTGCGGACGATGAATTCGGGAAAGTCAGACAGGGCATGAGTTTTGATAAAGGGCGTCGCGGTGAGCGCGGCGGGCGCGGCAGGGACAAGCGCGACGGCTTCGGTGACGACAGCTATGGTGGATACGCTGCTGCAGGCGGCGGCGACCGTTTTGGTGGCGGCGGTGGTGACCGTTTCGGCGGCGGTGGTGGTGGTGACCGTTTCGGCGGCGGTGGCGGCGGAGGCGGTGGCTTTCGCGG
>JANLST010000039.1:0-2571 GCA_031362505.1 Sphingomonadales bacterium | reverse complement strand
TTCAAGGCGCGCGGGCTGGTTATGGCGGTATCGATGGCCAAGGAGCTTGGCGTTACCCGGATCGCGATGCCAACCAATGGCAATGCTGGCGCGGCGCTGGCCGCATATGGCTCAAGGGCTGGGATTGAAACGATCGTGTTCTGCCCCGATGACACACCAGAGGTTAACGTACGCGAAATTGCGGCGCACGGCGCTCGGGTCTATCGGGTCAACGGCTTGATCGACGATTGCGGTGCGATTGTAGGCGAAGGCGCAAAACGCGCTGGCTGGTTCGACTTCTCGACACTTAAGGAGCCATATCGGATCGAAGGCAAAAAGACGATGGGGCTTGAGTTGGCCGAGCAACTTGGCTGGACCTTGCCAGGTGCCATATTTTATCCGACCGGAGGCGGAACAGGACTGATAGGAATGTGGAAAGCGTTCGAGGAACTGGAGGCATTGGGATTTATCGGACCCGAGCGGCCCAAAATGTTTGCCGTGCAAGCAGAAGGATGTGCACCGATCGTGAAGGCCTTTGAAGAGGGTTTGGAGCATGCCGCACGGTGGGAGGGCTCGCACACTGTCGCATCTGGCATCCGCGTGCCCCGTGCGGTTGGCGATTTTCTGATCCTTCGCGCTGTCCGCGCGAGCGGCGGGCGCGCTTTGGCCGTTTCCGACTCTGCGCTACTCGATTGCGTAAAGCGGGTCGCACTTGAGGATGGCCTGCTTCTTTGCCCCGAAGGTGGCGCTACCCTGGCCGCATATGAAACAGCCTTGGCCCAGGGCTGGGTCAGCAAGGAGGAAAGCGCCCTGCTTTTCAATTGTGCTTCTGGTCTGAAATATCCTCTCGAAGACCATTCCAGACGTCTTGATCGGCATCTTGAGATCGATTTCAAGTCTCTTTGACGAGGCCGCCTGTGACGCTCGTTGACCCTGTTTTCGCGCGCCAATTTCAATATCTCGTTTACTAATTGGGCGTAGATTATGGCTAGCCACGCAAGTGGCCCCTATTGGAGCTGGAAAGGCTCGGACGCAGGCATGGCACAAACAGACGACACGGAAATGGATTGGAACCGGTTCGAGCAGGCCCGGGCGTCGCTCGGCGCGAATTTCTTTCGCGTCCTCAGCTATTTTCGCGATGACGGAGGCAAGGCCGTGACCGCCATTGAAAATGCGATGCGGGCGAATGATGCAATTGCAATGATCAGTCCGGCTGACTTGCTCAAATCGGAAGCTATCGAGTTGGGCGCGCTTGGCGTGGCCGAGCTTGCGGAGGAAATCGAAGTTCAGGCGCGCGATTGCCTCGAATGGCACCAGTCGCCCGATAGCCTTCTTCAAGAGGTTGTTCAGCTTCGCTCCGTCTTTGATCAAACGGTCGCAGCGTTCGATTACGAGACAAATCCGCTGCTCGTGCGAAAGCCCGGCACGGGGCACAGTGGAGAATTGGTCGCCGGTCGCTCGGCCTGAACGATCGTTTAGCTGTCGCTGACGGCGCTTGATTGCAACTGGATATAGTTCTCAAGACCCATCTGTCGGATCATCTCGAACTGGGTCTCCAACGCGTCAACATGCTCTTCCTCATTTTCAAGGATCTCGGCAAACAGATCCCGGCTGACGAAATCGCGCACCTTTTCGCAATGGACAATTGCGTCGCGCAAAGGTGGAATCGCCTCTTCCTCAAGAGCCAGGTCGGCCTTGAGTACTTCTTCAACGGATTCACCGATACGCAACCGTCCGAGCATCTGAAAATTGGGCAATCCATCGAGAAACAGGATACGAGCGGCCAGTTTGTCGGCATGCTTCATTTCGTCGATGCTCTCGCCATATTCGAACTTGGCAAGTCGGCTAACACCCCAATTGTCGAGCATTCGATAGTGAAGGAAATACTGGTTGATCGCGGTCAGCTCATTCTTGAGCGCCTGGTTGAGGAATTCGATGACCTTGGGGTCGCCCTTCATAACTTGATCCTTTTTGTACCCAACGATGGGTATCATAGCGCTGTGGCGCAAGCTCGAACAGTCACAAAATGGCGGAAATCAGGGAACTATTCGCTATTGAGACTAGCAAGCAATCGCGTGTTCGGCCTTGATGATCTCGCGAGCAAACGGGATGCACTGTCCGCACTGCGCCTTGCAGCCCAGCGACCGATAAGCTTTGGCGGGACTGCGCGCGCCGCTCCGTGCGGCGTGGCGGACATCGCGTTCACGAATGGCATTGCAGACACAGACGACCATTGACAGTTCTCGCTATTGCGAATCGTTCGCTAAACAATATGCGAGCGCTTCGCAATAGTAATATGGAGAATCGGGTAATTTTATCCAAAAATCGGCCTCTGCCTGGCCCCAATGCCCGCGTTCGGATCCGCAACGCTTGACCTCCGGGCGGCAGCAATGTGCCAACAGTCAGATCAGATCGCTTTATGATGTCCGCTCAGATTGAACTCAGGACGCCGCGATAGACCGGGTCTTCGAGTGCACAACCCGCCCCATTGGCGACGCAAATCAGTGGATCCTTGGCAATGACAACCGGGAGTCCCGTCTTTTCGGCGAGAAGTTCGTCGATACGGCCAAGAAGCGCGCCGCCGCCGGTGAC
>JANLST010000032.1:0-3679 GCA_031362505.1 Sphingomonadales bacterium | reverse complement strand
AACGGCGCGCTCCACCGATTCAAGGCTGGGCCAGACGTCTGCCCGGCTATGGACATTTCCCCGGCGTCCAACCGCCCGGGCGCGGGCAAGGTGGTGGTCGACCTGCCGGCGCATCGTCGCGGCTTCGCGAATCACCGTGTCGCTCAGATCGCTGGCGTGTGCCGTGGCTGCATTCATGATCACAGTGAGCGGCGTTTTGAGTGCGTGAGCAAGATTTCCAGCGTGCCGGCGCGCTTCCTCGGCTTGAGTCTCGTTGTGCGACAACAGCCCGTTCAACTCCTCGACAAGCGGTGCGACTTCATCAGGCAGCTCCTTTTCCTCGATCCGCGTGGCGCGGCCGGCGCGCATTTCGGCGATCGCGCGGCGCAACGAGCGAAGCGGCCACAGACCATAAAGCGATTGCAGCGCAGCCATCACGACCAGGCCAAGCGCCAGCAACGCAAAGCTGCGTATCAGCGTTTTCCTGAGCGTGCCAATCTGCGCATCAAGAACATCGCGGCTCTGCGCAACCTGAAATCGCCAGACCGTCCGTGAACCGGGAAGGACAATATCACGTTCTGCCACGCGAACCGACTCTTCGGGAAACTCCCGACTGTCATAGACGTGAATCACTTCGTCAGCATGGCCGCCATAAACCTTGAGCGCCCTGTCCCAAAGCGAGCGCGACCGGAACGGCGCAAAGCCGGCGCCATTGATCTGCCAATAGAAGCCGGAATTGGGCTCAAGAAAGCGCTGATCGCCCAACGGCCGGTTCAGACGGACCTCGCCGAAATCGTCAATCTCGGCGGCCGCAACCATCGAGGTCAGCACATATTGTTGGCCATCGTCGAAATTGCGGGTGATCGCGTTGGACAAGACCCGGTCCAACGCCAGTCCGCCGCCCAGCAACAGCAGGAAAATCCATGCCGCCGCAATCCCGATCATGCGCCGCCCGAGCGAACCGCTGGCAAGCCGCAGCCGCCAGCGCCCTATCTGCCAGCCGCCACCTTGTCGTGGCGCCTGATCAGGCAGGGTCTTCGAGGCTGTAGCCGAGGCCGCGGATTGTGGTGATGACATCGGCGCCCAGCTTTTTGCGAATGCGGGTGACAAAAACCTCGATCGTGTTCGAATCGCGATCGAAATCCTGATCGTAAATATGTTCGATCAGTTCGGTGCGCGACACGACCTTGCCCTTGTGGTGGAGCAGGTATGAGAGCAGCTTGTATTCCTGCGCCGTCATCTTGACCGGTTCCCCGGCCAGCGTGACACGGCCCGAGCGCGTGTCGAGCCGGACGTCGCCCGCGATCAGTTCGGACGAAGCGTTGCCCGAAGCGCGGCGGATCAGCGCGCGCAGCCGGGCGATCAATTCCTGGGTCTGGAAAGGCTTGGCCATATAATCGTCCGCTCCGCCGTCGAGTCCGGCGACCTTGTCCGACCAGCTATCGCGTGCGGTAAGCACGAGGACAGGCATCACCCTGCCTTCCTTGCGCCAGCGATCAAGCACCGTGAGGCCATCGATTTCGGGCAAGCCGAGATCAAGGATGACGGCATCGTAATTCTCGGTTGAGCCGAGGTAATGGCCGTCCTCGCCATCGGTTGCGAGGTCGACGGCGTAACCCGCGCCCTCAAGCGTATTCTTGAGCTGGGTGCCAAGCGTTGGTTCGTCCTCAACGATCAATACGCGCAACTTGTTTCTCCCCCTTTGTCATGACGAGCCGGACAAACGATCATTTACCGCCTGTCCTGCCAATTTCTTTACCGTTACGCCCGTCGACATCAACCCAGATGACTGCGCTGCCTTTCATGAACTTGAGCCGGTAACGAAGAGTTTCGGCGTCAAATTCGGCCCCGATATAGTCTGCCTGCATCGCGGGCACGATAGAATTCTCAATGCTCCGCAGCGAATGAACCGCGCCTTCGCGCGTGGCCTGCAAGGCGGCGTCCTGCTCTCCGCGTCGTCCTTTCTGGGCTTCGACAGGAGCCCCAACGACAGCAGCAAGCAACGCAACTGCAACAAAAGATTTGAACATTGTCATCGGGTCTTGGCATAGGGGGCGCCCATTGAATAGGCCATGAATGGCTTTTCATCCTTTCACTCGCGTCGGAATTCATCATGGCTGCCCCCATTCTTGCCTATGAAGGCCTTGGTCTCGTCCAGGGATCGGGCTGGCTGTTCAAGGATCTTGACCTGTTCATCGGCGAGCGCGACCGGCTGGCACTGATCGGTCGAAACGGCGTCGGCAAGACGACACTTTTCAAGCTGCTCGCCGATCAGATCGAGGCCGACAAGGGCCGAAGGACGATCGTACCCGGCACGAAAGTGGTTCTTTTGGAACAGGAACCCGCACTGACCGGTTTCTCTACGCTCCAGGAATTCGCCGTTAGTGGCGCGGATGGGCCGGAGCCGCATGCCGTTGCGGCGATCGCCGACCAGATCGGGATCGACCTTTCGCGCGATGCGGCCACCGCCAGCGGAGGGGAGCGACGGCGCGCGGCTATCGCCCGCGCCCTTGCGATGGAGCCTGATGTGCTGTTGCTCGATGAGCCGACAAATCATCTCGATTTGGCGGCGATTGACTGGTTGGAGGATTGGCTTGGACGCTTTGCCGGCGCGTTTATTGCGATATCGCACGACCGGACATTCCTGACCCGGCTGACCAAATCGACACTGTGGCTGGACCGGGGCAAGATCAGGCGGTCTGAAATCGGTTTTGGCGGATTCGAGCGCTGGATGGAGGCTGTCTATGCCGAAGAAGCCCGGGCTGCAGACAAGCTTGATGCCAAGCTCAAGCTTGAGCTTCACTGGCTCCAACGAGGCGTTACGGCACGTCGCAAGCGTAATCAGGGGCGCCTTGAAAAGCTGAACCAGATGCGCAGCGCACGCGCCGCGATGATGGGCCCTCCTGGAACTGCGAAGCTGGGTATCGCCAGCGATGATGTGCGTTCCAAGTCGGTAATCGTAGCCGAAAACGCCGGCAAATCCTTCGGTGATCGCGCCATTATCAGGAATTTCACCCTGCGCATCCAGCGCGGTGACCGGATCGGCATCGTCGGTGCCAATGGGACGGGCAAAACGACGCTCCTCAAGCTGCTGACCGGTGAAATCATGCCGGATGCGGGTCAGGTGACCCAGGCCAAGACGTTGAACGGCATTGTCATCGACCAGCAACGCGCGCTGCTGTCCCCTGACAAGACGGTCCGCGACGTTCTGGCAGGCGGCGGCGACTGGATCGACGTGCGCGGTGCCAAGAAACATATTCAGGGCTATCTCAAGGAGTTCCTGTTCGAGCCGGGCCTGGCCGAAGCGTTGGTCGGAACGCTGTCGGGGGGCGAACAATCCCGCTTGCTTCTCGCACGCGAATTCGCCCGCGCATCCAATCTGCTGGTGCTTGATGAACCGACCAACGACCTCGACCTCGAAACGCTCGACCTGTTGCAGGAAGTCATTGCGGATTATGATGGTACCGTCCTGATCGTCAGCCATGACCGGGACTTTCTCGATCGCACCGTAACGTTGACGCTTGGTCTCGATGGGTCGGGCAAGGTGGATATCATTGCTGGAGGCTATGCCGATTGGGAGCGGAAACGCACCGCACCCAAGGCTGACCCCAAAAAGACAGCAAGGGCGGCCGACCTGACCAAAGCCCAGCGTGCGCCCTCTAAGTTGAGCTACAAGGATCAGCGCGATTACGACCTGCTA
>JANLST010000014.1:0-4201 GCA_031362505.1 Sphingomonadales bacterium | reverse complement strand
AGGGATATTGGTCGTCATGACATCGCCGCGACCCTGCCAATTGCGATTGCCGCCCGATTGACCGGAAGGTAGCGCTTGGGGAAATGGCGCCGTTGGCACCTGAGGCCGGGCCTGTCCGCCGCCCCAATTGCCGCGTCGTTCCGCCCTGTCGGGCTCTGTCTGAATCTGACGCTGCTGGCGCTCTTCACGCGCCTGGGCCATCGCTTCAAACCGTGCCGAACGGGCCTCATTTATAGCTGGCTGGGCGGCGGGCGGCGCCTCTTGGGAGGATAGGCGCTCCTGCCTCTCACGCCGCGGGCCTGGTTCGCCCGCGTCCATGCCATCATTTCCGCGAAACTGTGCATAAGCCGGAATAGATGTGGCAGATGCCAGCAACAAAGCGAAGGTCAACATACGCATCGTCGGTACTCCTCACACAACCCTGACGTCGTGCTTCCGTGCCTGTCTGCGCGCTCGTAGATGAGCCGAGGCTTAATGACACTGAAAGCAACCAGAAAGCTATCAACGCTTGGATGGCGACAGCGCTGGCACGGCGCGTGCGGCATCTGCCGACGAAATACCCGGGGGCGGCGCAGCGACGATGATCTCTCGCCCTGCCGTCATTGCGGCTGCTCGCCGGATCGCCCGACGGATCCGGGGATAGGTTCCGCAACGACAGATATTCGTGATTGCAGCATCGATATCGCCATCGGTCGGGTTGGGATTGGCTTTCAGTAACAGCGCAGCAGCCATGATCATGCCAGACTGGCAATAGCCGCATTGTGGTACACTTTCGGCCGCCCAGGCCTGTTGGACCGGGTGGCTCCGATCGCGCGACAGGCCTTCGATTGTCGTTACGATTGTCCCTTCGAGAGACGCAATCGTGGTTTGGCACGACCGCACGGCACGGCCATCGACATCGACCGTGCAGGCTCCGCAGTCGCCCGACCCGCAGCCGTATTTTGTGCCGGTCAGGTTCGATGCATCGCGTAACGCCCAGAGCAGGGGCGTTTGAGGATCCATCCGGTATTCAACCGGTTGATTATTGACTGTGAACTTGGTCAAGATGGCCTCCCGGCGCGTTCTGGTCGCGCTATTGCACGTGCACCAACTACGGGCAATCTTTCGGGTCTAAAATGCCTGCTCAAGCCGCTCTCGCAAGAAAAGCGCCGGATTTGGGTCATTTGAAGCCTGGTTCAGCCTGCGATCGAGCCGCTGAATTCGTTCATAAAGATCCTCGCTTGATTGGATCAGGTGTTGGGCCTCACCAGGAAGGCTGCTGACCGTCGCTTCATCGCTTGGCGCTGCAGCGGCGAGCGGATTTGTGGTGCCTTGTTGAGCGCGACGCGCAAGAAGCCAGGCAATCGAATGCATCAGTCGCGTCGTAACTTTCAGTGACTCGCAAGAAAAGCTGACCCTTTGCAAGGGCGTCATATCAGCGCGCGCGTCGCGCCCGAATTGGTCGAAATAGCTCCGCGCCTCGTCAGCCAGCACCATTGATTCCATGTATAGTGTATCGACAAGCTTATCTGTCATGCCACTGGTTGGTTTCATGTCCGACTCGCAATTTTTTGCACGCATTCTGCATCGCACATCATCGCTGCCCAAGGAATTGGGATTGAAGGTAAACGGGCCTGTGCGCCCCAATTCGGTTCAGGCGATGATATCGGGAACGAGTCGGCTCTCTAACAACTGGATCTCGTCCTTGACGCGTAACTTGCGGCGCTTCATCCGCGCAAGCTGCAATTGATCCGTGCTGCCGCTTAGCTGCAGCGCAAGAATCGCGGCATCAAGGTCACGATGCTCCTCCCGCAGCACGCCAAGCCGGTGTTCCATTTCCTGCATTTCAATAGGTGATGCCAAAAGGTTGTTCCCGCTTCGCCGATTCTGATCCTCAATTGGTCGCATTCACCATAATGAATACGAGACAGGCAAGGCTTTTAGTGATCTACTCTGATTCGCAGTCAACTATGGAGAGTCGCTGATGGAAGCCAGCCATGTTCACAGCCTTGAAGCCAAGCATGCCGGTCTCGATCGTCTGATCGAAGAAGAGGCCAACCGGCCCGCACCGAATGCAGCGCGAATCGCCCAACTCAAGAAAGAAAAACTCAAGATCAAGGACACGCTTTCGCTCCATTAGGAGCAATGCGCACCGCCAGCCTGTTGACTGTCAGTCGTCGAGAATCGACTCGATTGCTTTTGTCACATGCGCAATATCAGCCATGCCGTCTACACGGCGCACAAGGCCACGTGCTTCGTAAATCGGCAGGATTGGTTCGGTCTTGGCGCGATACTCGGCCATGCGGGTGCGGACCGTTTCTTCATTGTCGTCCGGTCGCCGTTTGAATTCAGTGGAACCGCACGCGTCGCAAACCCCTTTGTGCTTGGGCTGCTTGAAGCGATCATGATAGCCTTCATTGCACTTGGCGCACGTATATCGGCCCGTAATTCTTTCGACGAGCGCGTCTTCATCAACGTCCAGCTCAATTACATAGTCAAGCGCACGCTTTCGATCTGAGAGAATAGTGTCGAGAGAAACGGCCTGTGCGGCCGTCCGCGGATAACCATCAAAGATTACGCCAGTGTCCGGCTTCAAATCGTCAAGGGCTTCGCCAATGATTCCCGAGACGATTGCGTCGGAAACCAGTTCTCCGGCCTCCATCACCGCTTTAGCCTTAAGCCCGATTGGCGTGCCTGCCTTGACGGCAGCACGGAGCATGTCCCCCGTCGAAAGCTGAACCATACCGCGATCGTCAACAAGGCGGCTCGCCTGCGTGCCTTTTCCTGCGCCCGGCGGGCCCAGCAGAATGATGTTCATACGTCTCGCTCCCCCGGGGTCGCCGTTGTCAGCGACGCAGACCGCCCTTCAGCTTCGCCTTCTTGATCAAGTCACCATATTGATGCGCGAGCAAATGGCTCTGGATTTGTGTGACGGTGTCAATCGTGACGTTGACAACAATCAACAGGCTCGTCCCTCCCAGATAGAAGGGAATGCCAAGCGCCGTGACCAGATATTCTGGCACAAGGCAGATAAAGGTCAGATAGGCCGCGCCGATGACCGTGATCCGCGTCAACACATAGTCGAGATAAATCTCTGTGTTCTTCCCGGGACGGATACCGGGGATAAACCCGCCATAACGTTTGAGATTGTCAGCGGTTTCCTCGGGATTGAACACAACCGCAGTATAGAAGAAGCAGAAGAATATGATGCCAGCGGCATAAAGCGCCATGAACAGCGGTGAGCCGTGCTGCAAATTCTGGGTGATCGCCAAGACGATATCGCCCCAGGTGCTTTCTCCGGCGACGCGATTTCCGGCAAACTGAACGAGAGTCAGAGGCATCAGCAGCAGTGATGACGCGAAGATCGGCGGAATCACGTTCGCCGTGTTGATCTTCAGCGGCAAGAACGACTTGTCCGACTGCATCATGCCGCGCGCGCTTTGTCGCTTGGGGTACTGGATCAGAACACGGCGCTGCGCACGTTCCATGAAGCAGATAAACGCAATCAGGCCGATTACGAGAATGAGGATGCCGAAAATCAGCAGCGGAGACATGGTCCCTGTCCGCCCGCCTTCGAACACATTGACCAGCGCGCGAGGTAATTGCGAGACGATTCCCGCCATAACGATCAGCGAGATACCATTGCCGATGCCCCGGCTGGTAATCTGTTCGCCGAGCCACATCAGGAACATTGTGCCGCCGAGCAGCGCTGTGACGGCGGCGACGCGGAACAGCATGCCAGGCTCGACGACGGCGGATTGTCCCGAAGTCGCGCCCCAGCTTTCAAGCCCGACCGCAATGAAATAGCCCTGGATGATCGTCAGAGCCACCGTGCCATAGCGCGTATACTGGTTCAGCTTCTTGCGTCCGCTTTCGCCTTCCTTCTTGAGTGCGCCCAAGGCAGGAGATAGCGACGTGGCAAGCTGAACAACGATCGATGACGTGATATAGGGCATCACGCCCAGCGCGATCAAGCTCATCCGCTCAAGCGCGCCGCCCGAAAACATGTTGAAGAAATCAAGCACGCCGCCTTTGGTGGTGTCGAACTGTGCCTGTAACGCGATCGGGTCGATACCGGGCAGCGGCACATGGCTCAGCAGGCGAAAGACGACCAACGCGGCCAAGGTGAACCAGATCCGCTTCTTGAGCTCGGTTGCCTTTGCGAAATTATTGAGGCTGAGGCTCGCGGCCATTTGGTCAGCAGAGGTTGCCATAGAACTGG
>JANLST010000493.1:0-3286 GCA_031362505.1 Sphingomonadales bacterium | reverse complement strand
CACCACCCAGATCTTCTGCCCATTCGCATCCGCATCGACCATGACGAGCTGGCCCAGCCTTGTGCGTGCCGTTACGATGATCAGGTCTGCTTCAGGGGGAACGGCCTCTTCAGGCGTGCTGGACGGTTCGACCCGCATCGTGTGGGCGACGAAATCCATCACGATACGTTGGCCCTTCATGCTGTCTATCCCCAGCAAGCCATCTGCGCCGACATAACGTCTGGGCAGCGCAGCCGCCTCAACCCCTTTCTTTGTATTGGTCGAAACCTGCACGGTGTTGATCCTGACCATACGGACGGTCGCCGATCCGCCCATGGCGTGCAGCCTTGCCGTCCCCGCACTGGGAAGGGCCAGCTGTTTGGCAAGCTCTTCAGAGATAACGGTGCGGCTGGCACCGGTATCGACGACGAACTGGAATGGCCCTTTTCCGTTGATCATGACCGGTACGGTCATGCGCATGGCAAGATCAAGGCCGGTGTCAAGGTCTTCGACGGCCTGTGTTTCGGTGATGATCTGTCCGGCTGGCGAAGAGGCGATCGTTTGCGCACAAAGCGGCGTCGCGAGTCCTGCGGTCAGCGAAAGAATGGAAACAGGAATGCAGGTTCGTGCCACAAAATGGCTCCTCTTTTTTCTACATCCCACCCTGTACCATAGTCGAAGCCATGCGCAGGTCAATATTCTCAGCCCCTATTGGACAACGGCCGGTTCGCCATTCATCGCTTCATTGGCAAGCGCTTCCGCCTCGATCAGCACAGCATCATCGGTATCGGGCCCCGCCACATGTTCGCGCCCGATCAGGACGAGTACCGGCACAGCAAGCGGTGAAACGCGGGGGAGGACCTTGTGGACAATGCTGGCCGCCGCCCGGTCAAGCAGCGCGCCCAGACGCCCGACATCGGTCATTCGCGCCCGGGCATCCGCCCAGGCTGCCTGAAGCAGAAGATGGTCGGGTTCATATTTGCGCAGGACGTCATAGATCAGGTCAGTCGAGAACGTGACCTGCCGTCCCGACTTGCGCTTGCCCGGATGCTGGCGCTCCACCAGTCCAGAAATCACCGCCACTTCTCGAAAAGCTCGCTTGAGCAAGGCCGATTGCTCGACCCAATCCACGAACTCCCGGGTCAGGATATCGGGCGAAAACAAGGGGCGCGGATCAACGACGGGTTTGAGACTCCAGATCGCAAAGGCATAATCGCTGGCAACAAAGCCCACCGGCTGCAGGCCCATCGCGTCCATGCGCTTGGTGATGAGCATCGCCAGTGACTGATGCGCGTTCCATCCTTCGAAGCTGTAAGTGACCATATAATGCAGCCCGTCTCGGACGAAGCTTTCGATCAACAGCTGGTTGGGTGCGGGCAGGGTCGAGCGGCGTGCCTGCATTTCAAGCCAGCTCCGTACATCCTTCGGGAAGCGCGGCCATTGGCTGCGATCATGCAGGAAAGTGCGCACGCGGTCAGCAAGGTGCGTCGTCAGCGGCATTCGCGCGCCGGAATAGCTCGGGATGCGCGCGCGCCGGGTGGTGGCACGAACGATCAGGTCGGTCCCATCGACACCGTCAACTTCAAGGCTCATCCCTGCAAAGAAGAGGCAATCACCTTTGACGAGGCTTGCCGCGAAATATTCGTCGAGTGCACCCAGCTTGCGGCCGTTGCGGAAGCGGACGGTCAGCATTGGTGAATCGACGATGATCCCGGCATTGAGCCGGTATTGTGCCGCAAATTTTGGATGGGTTATTCGCCAACGCCCGTCAGGCTCACGCACCAACCGTCTGAACTTGTCATAGGCCTTGAGCGCATAGCCGCCCGTTGCAATCAGGCCGAGTACCCGCGAAAATGCCTCGACATCGAGCATTTGAAACGGCGTGGAGGACTGGATTTCGGCCAGCATCGCCTGTTCGTCGAAGGGTGAAGCGCAGGCGCAGGCCATGATATGCTGGGCAAGCACATCGAGCCCCCCGGGGCGGAAGGATTCACCGTCGCGCTTCCCCTCCGCAATGGCATCAATCGCCCCTTGCGCCTCAAGATACTCAAAGCGGTTGCCAGGAACGATGATCGCCTCCGACGGCTCATCGAGCCGGTGATTGGCGCGACCGATTCGCTGCATCAGCCGCGATGATCCCTTGGGCGCCCCCATCTGGATCACGCAATCGACATTGCCCCAGTCGACGCCAAGATCGAGACTTGCCGTCGCAACGAGCGCACGCAGGCGGCCATCGGCCATGGCATTTTCGATCTTGCGGCGAGCCTCGATATCGAGGCTGCCATGATGAATTCCGATCGGGAGTTTCAGTTCGTTTGCTGCCCAGAGTTCCTGGAAGATCAGTTCGGCAAGCCCTCGGGTGTTGCAGAACACGAGCGTGGTTTCATGCGTCTCGATTTCGGCCATCACCTGCTTCGCGGCATATTTGCCCGAATGCCCGCCCCAGGGAATTTCGCCCTCGGGAAGCAGCATCGTGATTACAGGCGGCGCACCCGCATCGCCTTCGACCAGGCGCACTGTTCCGGCCATGCCGCCGGGCGCGAGCCATTGGCGATAGGCACCGGGATCGGCAACCGTAGCCGACAGGGCGATGCGGTGCAGCGCGGGGTTGATCGCCTGCAGACGAGCAAGCGAAAGGCTGAGGAGATCGCCGCGCTTGTGCGGAGCAAAGGCATGGACCTCGTCGATGATGACAGTCCTGAGCTTGGCGAACATCTGGAAGCTGTCGGGATAGGAGAGCAGCAGGCCAAGCGATTCGGGCGTGGTCAGCAGGATCTGAGGTGGCCGCACCCGTTGCCGCGCCTTGCGGTCGGATGGCGTATCCCCAGTGCGGGTCTCCACGCGGATATCGAGCCCCATCTCCTCGATCGGCGACAGCAGGTTGCGCCGCACATCAACGGCAAGCGCCTTCAAAGGCGAGACATACAGGGTGTGAAGGCCCTCGGCCGGGCTTTCGATGAGGTCGGCGAGGGAGGCGAGAAACCCGGCAAGAGTCTTGCCAGCGCCTGTAGGGGCCACGAGCAAGGCATGTCCCCCGGACCGGGCGACGTCGAGCATTTCGAGCTGATAGCGCCGCGGTGTCCAGCCTTTTCCGGCAAACCAGTTTTCAAGAATGGGCGGGAGTGAAGTCACCCAGCGACTGTCAGGCCGCTGCACGCAAGAATCAATGCCCGACCGATTCTCCGCGTTCCAGTCCCGATGCCGCCAACTGCCTGTCGATCTGCGCCATCAGCCGGTCGAGCCCAGCCTGGTCCTGCGCCTCGGCCCGGGCGACGAGGACGTCCTGGGTGTTCGAGGCGCGGAGCAG
>JANLST010000452.1:0-2081 GCA_031362505.1 Sphingomonadales bacterium | reverse complement strand
GCAATAGCCGACGCAAAGCGCGGTTCGATTTCCGACAGGGCATCCAGTGACACCTTTAACTGCTCTGCCGATAATCCCATTGTCGAATCCTTGTTTTGCCTCTAGCGAGCGCGCGAACCACCGCTAAACGAACATATGGGGACTGGGCAAATGGCAAAGCTGATCGTCACGACACGTGACGGCACCGAACACGAAATCGAGGGCCAGGCTGGCCTGTCCGTGATGGAAATCATCCGCGACGCTGGATTTGACGAATTACTGGCGCTGTGCGGTGGGTGCTGCTCTTGCGCAACATGCCATGTCCATGTCGATGCGACCTTTGCCGACAAGGTGGATCGTATGGGCGAAGACGAGAATGACCTCCTCGACAGCTCGGATCATCGCGATGAGAGCTCGCGCCTGTCGTGCCAACTCGCGTTCAGCGATGCGCTTGACGGCCTCAAGGTGACGATCGCCAAGGAAGATTGAGGCCGGGCGGTGCCCGTCATTCTGGTCGATGCCGACGCCTGTCCGGTGAAGGACGAAATCTACAAGGTGGCGTTTCGCCACGGTATAGCTGTCACCATCGTCAGCAACAGCCCGATTCGTGTGCCGCCGCATCCACTGATCGGGCGCGAAGTGGTGGGATCGGGTTTCGATGCGGCAGATGACTGGATTGCCGAGCGTGCGCATCGCGGCATGATCGTTGTTACTGCAGATATCTTGCTCGCTGATCGCTGCCTGAAAGCGGGTGCGGACGTTATCGCCCCGAACGGCAAGCCCTTCACGGCCAGTTCGATCGGAGCGGCCATCGCCACACGCGCGATCATGGCCGACCTGAGAGCAGGTGGCGATGCCATTGGCGGCCCACCACCATTCTCCAAGGCAGACCGTTCTCGATTCCTGTCTATTCTTGACGAATCGCTGGTTCGGCTGAAGCGCTCCGCCGCGCTTTGATTCACCGCGCTGGCAGGCGGCCCATTTCCATGCTAGGGGCGCCGCCATGCTCAATTTGAACGGTATCACCGTGCGCCTCGGCGGGCGCACCATACTCGATCGCGCGACCGCATCGCTGCCGCCGAGGAGCCGTGTCGGCCTGATCGGGCGCAATGGTGCGGGCAAGTCAACGCTGATGAAAGTGATGATCGGTCAACTTGATCCAGACGACGGATCGATCGAAATGCCGCGCAAGACGCGCATCGGCTATATTGCACAGGACGCCCCAACGGGTGATGCTACGCCGTTTGAAACAGTGCTTGCCGCCGATACCGAGCGCGCCACTCTGCTCCATGACAGCGAGACGTGTGAAAATCCCGATATATTGGGAGAAATCCATGAGCGGCTGATCGCAATCGATGCCTATACGGCGCCAGCCCGCGCTTCGCGGATCCTGGTCGGGCTGGGCTTCGACGAAGACATGCAGGGCCGCCCACTCGACAGCTTTTCGGGCGGTTGGAAGATGCGGGTTGCGCTTGCCGCTTTGCTCTTTTCTGAACCCGATCTGTTGCTGCTTGATGAGCCGTCGAACCATCTCGACCTCGAAGCGACGCTGTGGCTCGAAAATTTCCTCAAATCCTATCCGGCGATGATGGTCGTTATCAGCCATGAGCGCGACTTGCTGAACAATGTCGTTGACAATATCCTCCACCTCGAAGGCGGGCAGACGACGCTCTACGCGGGCGGCTATGACAGTTTTGAGCGCCAGCGGGCTGAGCGCGCGGCACAACTTGCCGCCGCCAAGGCCGCGCAGGATGCCCAGCGCGCCAAGCTGCAGGACTATATCGCCCGCAATAGCGCGCGCGCCTCCACCGCGAAACAGGCCCAGTCACGGGCCAAGGCACTCGCCCGGATGCAGCCGGTGATGGCGATGATCGAGGACCCCTCGCTGAGCTTCGATTTCCCGAGCCCCGACGAACTGAAGCCGCCGCTGGTCACGCTTGAAATGGCGAGCGTCGGCTATACGCCCGGCAAGCCGATCCTCCAGAAACTGAACTTGCGGCTCGACCCGGATGATCGAATCGCGCTGCTCGGCCGAAACGGCAACGGCAAGACTACGCTTGCCCGGCTGCTTGCGGCGCAACTGCCGGCGATGGAGGGGGAGA
>JANLST010000416.1:0-16185 GCA_031362505.1 Sphingomonadales bacterium | reverse complement strand
CGCGACTGCGGCCGGTGCGGCTTCGGCCAGGTTACTCGCCGCATCTTGTGCCCAAGCGGGCAGGGCGATCAGAGCAGACCCCAGTCCACCCGTCAGCCCCAATAAAGTCTTTTTGGAAAACATGCTTCCCCCTGTTGTTCTAGAGTGCAACGCTGTCGGTTTCGCCGGTGCGAATGCGCACCGCCTGACCGAGTTCGATAACGAAAATCTTGCCGTCGCCAATTGCGCCGGTATTGGCGCTTTGCTGGATGGCTTCGACGACGCGTTCGGCAAGATCGCTCGCGCAGGCGACCTCGATCTTGATCTTGGGCACCATGTTGGTGCTGTATTCCGCGCCACGATAGATTTCGGTCTGGCCCTTCTGGCGGCCGAACCCCTTGACCTCGGAAACGGTCATGCCTGAGACGCCGATTTCGCTTAGCGCGTCGCGGACGTCATCGAGCTTGAATGGCTTGATGATGGCAATGATAAATTTCAAAGCTAACCCCCTTTTTTGTGTCCGGAGATTGCACTGCAAGGGCTGTGCCAGATTGCTGCAGTGCAAAAATCGCCCGATTGGGGCGTGGTATGCGTGATTGTTGCTCACCCGATCGTTCGAATCGGCGGCAATCTGCATGATTTGCCTAATTATTAGGCAATTATATACTTGACAAAGCAGGGCACTAGTCCTAGTAAAATGGCATGGACATCACCGCACCCCGCTTCACCGACGAATCAGCCGCTCGCAAACATCTTGAAAGCCTGCGTTGGCCTGACGGGCCTTATTGCCCGCACTGTGGTTCGCTCAATGCAACTCGCCTTGAAGGAAAGAAGCATCGCGCGGGTCTGGTTCAGTGCAACGATTGCCGTGAGCAATACACCGTAACAGTCGGCACTGTGTTTGAACGTTCAAAGGTTCCGCTCAATAAGTGGCTTCTCGCCAACCACCTGTTGTGCGCTTCAAAGAAGGGCATGAGCGCCCATGAAATCCACCGCCTGCTTGGCGTCACCTACAAGACCGCTTGGTTCATGTGCCACCGCCTGCGCGAAGCTATGAAGGGTGCAACTGGCTCCACTCCTCTTGGCGGCGCTGGCAAGTTCGTTGAATCCGATGAAACCTATGTCGGCGGCAAGGATGGCAATCGCCACGCTCACAAGCGTAGCGGGCAGGGTTTTGGCATGGCCAAGAAGCAGCCCGTTGTGTCACTCGTCGAGCGCGATGGCCACGTCCGTTCCTTCCATGTAGCCAACGTGACCGGCCCAACACTTCGCACCATTCTTGTCCAGAATGTTGACCGCAATAGCTGGCTCATGACCGACGAACACAGCGGCTACCGTGCCGTCGGCAAAGAGTTCAAGGGTCATAGCTCGGTTACGCATTCAACTGGCGAATATGCCCGCCTCAATGGGCTTATCCACTCAAACACAGTCGAAAACTTCTTTTCGATCTTCAAGCGCGGCGTAGTCGGCACCTATCACCATCTTAGCGAGGCTCACCTTGCTCGCTACACCGCAGAGTTCGATTTCCGCTACAACACCCGCAAGGACAGCGACGCGGAACGCGCCGACATTGCCTTGCTTGGCATCGAGGGCAAGCGCCTCACCTATCGGCGGCCTAATCAAAGCCAAGCCTGAGAAGGTCAAACCCGCTCGCCAGATCGGGGAGCGTCGCAAGCGATGGACTCGCAGCTAGGCTCCACTACGCTTGCTCCCCGAACGACTCGGAAGGGGAAAAATGGACAACCAAGAAGCAATAGCTTTTGCCGCGTTGTGGGCCTCGGTTCACACACTGCGGTTCATGACAAACAGAGGTTTGATTAGCCCGAACGAGGTAGACGAAGCTTACGGTTCAATCATCGAGGCGGTTCAAATGGGCGACGCCGATTATGCTGCCCGTGTTGAATCTCGTTTGGCTGTAACTTTTTCTGAGATGCGGAAATGGGCCGAAGAACGTTGGATCGGCAAAGAGCAGACAAATCCTCGTTAAGGGCTTTTTGTACCGCCCTTAGATCGGTTGGCGGCATCCCTTGTTGAATATTTGGAGTCATCAGATACTCCCTTTAATTTGTGCGGCGTCGGTGGCGTTGCCAGCATCCGTCGCAACACTTCGTCCTCTAGTTTTTGATTGGTCTCATTCATGCGTCGTCCAAGTCCTATGCGAATGACGAAACTCAAAGCAGCTGACTACAAATTGATAGGCGAGATTGTAGTGCTCTCAGGGATGATCGAGGATACCTTAAAGCGTATGCCCCTTGCAATGTTCAACATTGATTACATTCCCGGAATATCAATGACCGCCCATCTCAAAGTTTCTAGCCTCTGCGATATGGTTCTCACCATAATGCCTTATTTTGCAGGATCTGAAATACTCAACCAGGAGGTCGAAGCCGCAATTCTACTTGCCAGAAAGTCATCCGATCTACGCAACAACATTGTCCATGGCCCATTCTGGTTTCCGACAAATGTGCCTTTTAAGGGAGTGAGGAGATTTACGGCGCGATCAAAACTCAACCTCGTTGAACGAGCAATGTCCACCGATGATCTCAGAGAGATTCTCGCGATTCACATTCAAACATGGAAAGCTGTGTCTGAGTGCTTTGTAGGAATGACCGCAGTATCCGAAGGACGAGATCATCTCGGCCTACCGCCTCTTCGCCCGGACTTTGCTCAGAAAGCCAATCATCAAACTCCAATCGTGCCCGGCGAATAAATTCAGCGGGGAACGGAATCTCTAGCGCCGGCCTGTCAGCCGAATCACTAGCGTCTGTATTTTGCTTTGTCATGTATATAATTGCCAATTATTAGGCAGCAATGACGTCATTTTGTATCCGCATCGGCCGCAATGTAGATTTCAGGCACCATAGTTTTGCGGGCTTGCGGTGCTCCGCATGCTTGGGCAAGGATGGTCTATCAACACCGAGTCACGTGAGATTTGAGAGGATCATTCCATGCCCGAAGCCTATATCATTGATGCTGTTCGTACGCCGCGCGGCGTTGGCAAGCCCGGCAAGGGCGCCCTGTCGCATCTGCATCCCCAGCATCTGGCTGCGACGGTCCTGAAGGCGTTGAAGGATCGCAACAATCTCAACACCGCAGAGGTTGACGACATCATCTGGTCGACCAGCACGCAAAAGGGCAAGCAGGGCGGCGATCTCGGCCGAATGGCGGCGCTTGATGCGGGCTATGACATCAAGGCGTCGGGGATGACGCTCGACCGTTTCTGCGGCGGCGGGATCACGTCCGTCAATCTCGCGGCTGCGCAGGTCATGTCGGGAATGGAAGACCTTGTGATTGCCGGCGGGACAGAGATGATGTCCTACACGGCAACGATGGCGGCCGAGGAACGCGAAGCGGGGATGCGGCCGATGGGCATGGGCTCTGGCAATCGTCATCTTCAGGATATCCATCCCCAGTCGCATCAGGGCGTTTGTGGCGATGCGATTGCGGCGATGGAAGGGATCAGCCGCGAAGCCGTCGACGCGCTCGGGCTCGAGAGCCAGCGGCGTGCCGAAATTGCAATCAGGGAAGGCCGGTTCGCGAAGAGCCTGGTCACTGTCTATAATGAAGACGGTTCGGTTGCGCTCGATCATGAGGAGTTTCCTCGGCCACAGACTACCGCTGAGGGGCTGGCGTCGTTGAAGGCGTCATTCAACGAGATTGCTGACATGTCGATCCAGCCTGACGGGCAGACCTTTCGACAGTCCATTACCAAGGTGTATCCTGAACTTGAATGGACAGGCGTGCATCATGCTGGCAATTCGTCGGGCGTGGTCGATGGTGCCGCAGCGATCCTGATTGCCTCGAAGGACTATGCCGACAAACATGGCCTGAAGCCACGTGCGCGGATCGTGGCAACCGCCAATATCGGCGATTGCCCGACGCTGATGCTCAATGCGCCGGTTCCGGCAGCAAAGAAGGTGCTGGCCAAGGCTGGACTCACGCCGGACGATATCGACCTTTGGGAGATCAACGAGGCTTTCGCCGTGGTCGCCGAAAAGTTTATCCGGGACCTCAAGCTCGATCGTGACAAGGTCAACGTCAATGGCGGTGCTTGCGCGCTGGGCCACCCCATCGGAGCAACGGGTTCGATCCTGATCGGCACCCTCCTCGACGAACTGGAACGCCGCGGCCTGAAGCGCGGCCTCGTGACCATGTGTGCCGCCGGAGGCATGGCACCGGCGATCATTATTGAGAGGGCGTAGGGTAACATGAGTGGTACCATGTGGCAGGTCAGGACACTGATCATTGTGAACTCGGTGGTGTTGCCAGGTTAAAAGCCGTTTGGAAGACTTGGCCTCGACACAGGAGTGATGGGGGGACACTCCCTTTAGCTGAAACCAATCTGGTTGACCGGTTCCAATTTCCTGCTGACGCGCTCACTGGTGTGGTCTGGCCGTATTTCAGATTCACGATGAGATTTGCGATGTCGAAGATTTGCCCGCCGAGAGGGGCTGCAATGCGTTTTACGAAACGATCGGATGTTCGACGCTCGAATTCGGACTATACATGTCGCGGACCGGCACTGGCAAAAGGATGGCTGAAGCTGCGATGGGGTGATGGCACATGGGGAAGAGCAAGGCAGATTACCCATTCCGATATTTCCATTGGTCACCAGAAATCATCCGCTGGCGGTGTAACACCAACCAAAATATGCGTCGTTATAAGGCTTCTGGGGCGGGAGTTGACGATCCAGTCAAGAACATAGCAGACTCGTGCTTAGTATAGAAAGGTTTCATTTGTGCCCTGCAAACTGCAACAAAGATTTGGGAAAATGGCCGGGCGTTTGCTTCGACTATACCACACCATCAAATGCGGAGACTAAAAACCTAGTCTTTCACTGGCGAAAAGCCATGCCTGCGTTGAAGCTTCCCGTAAATACATCTCGAATGATACATCAGGGACTTGTCGATACCTTCCGCTCTCCAGATTTCGTTTGCGAGGTGAATGGTCCGAGATTTCCTCCTGACGTACGCCGCGCGATAGTGTCTGTTGCTCGCTTGACGCACAAGGTGGACAAGGAACCTGGCTTTGTCGATCAACCATTCCCCGTTCGTAAGGTAGGCAAGGCGGCGGACATACCAGTAGGGATAAGAGTTGAACTCCCACCATGGCGCCACATTCGCCTGAAGCGAGAAAGTCTCCACCAGCTCATTCACCAGTTTCGGCCCTAGCGCGATATATTCGCGCTCGCCGCCTTTGCCCAGGATTTCATCGCAACGGTTCTTTAGCCATTCCATACGAGAATCTCCTGTCTTGCACCATAATGCGCCAGGAGTGGCGTACTCGCCTCGCTCACCTTCCCACTGACTTGCTATCAGCAGATCCGTCGGTTCCGGAAGCAGCTTCAAAGCCACATGATCGGTGTCGAACCACCAACCGCCCTTGTTGAAGAGTAGATAGTAGCGGAAACGATCCGAGAAGTTCGCATATTTACCGTTACAGGTGTGAGGGCCGAAGAACTGGTCATTTTCAGGGATAATCTCGCCAGCGTCCATGACTACTACGCCATCAGGAACGGCGTCGAGCGGGGTGTAGGCATAGAGGTGGACTTCATAGCCAACGTCAAGGAATGACCGGAGACAAAGGCTTTCGAGCGGGGATAGTCCAGGCCCAACCCACAGAAATTGTGCCCTCTGCTTATGCATTGAAAGCGCAGCCAATTGCGACGGAATGGTGGGCCGCGACACCGCTAATCACCCCCATACCCGCCCAATCCACGCAGAACACGAATGTGCCCAGAAACCGATGTTCTATTTCTACATTTCCTTGCAAGGCTTCGATTATGGGCAGCATCTGAACTGCGCCAAAGACATAGATTACGAGAATAGTCATAGCAACATATTACCGGTTTCCTGCATCGCCGCAAGCGGCGGGGCTTGGCTCACTACTTCCATGCGCGCCCCGAGAAGATATTCCCCCGCATACTTATTGGACCGTGTAGGTAATTGGCAGACGAGGCGCCGATGACTGAACGCCCTAGTGACTGGAATAAAACGACAAGACACATTACCCTTGCAACGACAGGAGTTTCAAACGATGAATAATATTGCCAAAGAGATGAGGAGGATTGCGAGCAAAAGCTCTGTCCTGATTGCCGCTAAGGAATTAATTAGACCAGATCCTGACGGCCTCACGGGTGTAACAAAGATCAATTTCCTCCGCAGCTTTCCTCTATATTTGGCCAACAGTGCTGGCAATTATAGAGACCGCGCAGAACTCGCGATACAGTCGATCAACCGCATATTCCCTTGTCTCAGCAATCTTGCTCATTCGCTGGGTCACGAACCCGTGCAGGTTGAGGACATTCGACTTGTCGCCGACAGCGAAGCGAAGAGATCGTCGGTTCAAAGGCTCGAAGAGCTGTTCAACTGCCATGGGAGCGACAAGGCGAACGGCCACGTCTATCACTTTTTGTATGGTGCCATTCTTCAGCATCCAAACGATATCGCTCGGATATTTGAGATCGGGCTGGGGACGAACAATACCGATATCGTGAGCAACATGGGGTCATCCGGTCGGCCAGGAGCATCCCTCCGAGCATTCCGAGATTACTGCCCAAGTGCCCAGATCTTCGGCGCTGACATCGATCGCCGTGTCCTTTTCGATGAGGATCGGATTACGACGCGCTTCATTGATCAGACCGAACCCGATACGTTTCAGGCGCTTCTTAGTGAACTTCCTCGCGACTTTGACCTGTTTATTGATGATGGCCTGCATTTGCCCGATGCCAACGTGTCATCTCTCCAGTTCGGCCTTCAATTGCTTAAGGTCGGGGGCTGGGCAATTATTGAGGACATCCCAATTACAGCGATACCGGTGTGGCAGATAGTAGCGGCGATGTTGCCAGACAACATGAAGCCGCGGATTTTCGACGCCGATGGTACTATTTTGTTCGCAGTCCACAGAGAGGCCTAGGACGCGTTGACAAAAGGGCTTTGTCAAATGGATGGCCGCTTCCGGCGAATTCCTGCCGAATCTCATGCCACTGTTAGTGAGTGTGTTGCCCCTCAAAACCGCCAACTCGCTCAAACTTGCTATGACTGCTCTCGGGAATGGGGCCTTGTTCGATGGGTGTCTGCTATTGGCTGGTGCCCTCAACCGGTCGTCAGCAAACGTAGAAAGCAAGCGATCCCCCATTGTCGGGCAGAAGCCTTGGATTCGTGGCGGCAAAACGACGAAGGGTTGACCCATTGCCGACCGAAAAGCACGATCATGTTTTCCTGTTGAAAGTGCTTTGGCACGTTGAAATACGAGTAGTCGACCTCCGGTGGACCCATCGTGCCTGTGCTGAGTGAAGCGAATACGGCATCGATCAGGGCCACATCCCGAGCATCTCGAATCGATTGGGCGCCCATTCGATTGATCGTTTGGGCCAAACCCATTTTGCACGATGGACCGCGAAGTTCGAATGACCCGCCCGAGCCAGAGTGGCCGAAAGGGCCATCGTTTCGGCCGCTTGGCAATGTTGATCAGTGGCTCAACATCTTTTTTCCAGGAAGTCTGTTGTGTTTTCGATTGATAGCACCAAGCGTCTGGCTGATTCTTGTCTGGTTCCGGATCATTTCCATCTTGGGCCAGGTCTCGCGCTCACCAATTGCGACGAAGTCGCGCATGTCCTTCAAACTCAACTGACGAAGCGCTTTCCTGAGCGACCAGAGAGGTGAAGTGCTGACGATCGTTATGTCGCCCACATATTCCTGATCGAGGACCGACATCGCCATATTCGCCGCCGCGTTGAGCTGTGGAACCAATGACAACGGCTTTTCCCAGATGGCGAAACCTGCGTTCGCCCAAGCCTTCATCGATGCCACCGAAGCCTGCTGCACCCAAGCCATCGGGTTGGCGGGTTGTTTGGTGTCACTGACAAACGGTGCAATCAGGGGATTTGCCTGACTGACGATGTGATGATTGACACCATAGAGCCGGGCAAGGCGCTTTGCTGGCAAGTCGTTCGTTACCGAGCCATCAACCCATTTTCTGTCTTCCAGATAGGGCAACCGCCGCCCCTTGTGATCTTTGGCCATTAGGGCAACGGGATCAAACAGTCCCGGAACCGCGCATGACGCCAACACGGCTTCCCGCACCATCACGTTGGGCGATGCGATCGCATTCAGGAGTCTGGAATTCTGGTGCTTTTCAGCTGGGGCGACCGATATGTTGAGGTGCCGGCCGCTCATCTGATAGGCCTCCAGAAACGTGACATCCGGGATCAACAGTTCGATGTGTTTACGGCTTTGCTCTTGGGTAATCGCATCGCCGTCCTTGCCGTTCGCTCCATGGTCCGCTCCTTGACGATACAACCATTCCGCATCGAAATAGGGCGCGAGTTCTTCATCGGCATGCGTGCAAAGGATTGCTCCCACCACGGAGCCGCCGCTGGATCCTGAAATGACGCTGGGGAGCAAGCCTTCGGACCACATGGCCTTTGCCACACCCAGATGGAAGAAGAGATAGTTGCCAGAACCGCTGAGCAACAACGCAGATTGCCCATAGCAATGGTGCGCGCGCTCAAAAAAGGCACGCTTGTCTTCCTCGTCAATTGCCGTGTTTTCAGTTGCAGCAAGGTGACTGATCGCGCTGTCGATCTCGGCAATATAGTCCTCGATCAGCGTTTTTGTACCAAAAATGGAGCGCTGGTAGAGGCCTTCATTGGCGATTCCATCCATGTTGCCGTGGATGCCTTCGTTGAGGTTATAGAGAAGCGCATGGTCGTTCCCGGCCTTTCGAAAGGCGCACAGGGTATCGAGGCGCTTGCGGATCGAACGATAGCCGTAAAGATCGCTCTCTTCCTTGTCTCGCCATGCCTTGGCTCCGCTTGTCTGATCCCGATCCTGCGCCTTTTGTTTCCACTCCGCATAGCTCGCGGCATCGATGATGGGCTTGCGGGCCGATGGCAGGATATTTGAAAATAGCATGATTACTAGCTGTCCCTGGTTTTCTTGGCATCTCAGTGGGCCGCGCTGAGCGGACCGTTTTGAGTGTTAGTGCAATATAGCCTCCGTTGCCAAGGCCACCTTGAGGCAGTGTAGTCAGGTTGGCATTGTCAATTTGCGGCGGAGCGATTTGATCGAAGGTGCTCATGTTGCGGCGGAGGCTTGGGCCCATGTCGGATGGGCGGCACTTCGAAGCTGGTGCATGACGGGTCGGGATGTAAGATGGCGCTTCGTGTTGAAAATGTTGTAGACAGATGGATGGATCGAGAGGAATCTTTGGTCTGAGCCTTGGTTTTTTGAATCGCTGCATCTTGCGCTCTCGGCGGGGTGCTCGCCAATGTCCCCGGCGAACGGGGAGAAGGACGGGTGGATGGTGGAGCTGAGCGGGATCGAACCGCTGACCTCGTCATTGCGAATTCTATTGCTCGGTTTGCAATAGGCTTGGATTTTCAAGGGTTTCTTGTCGAATTTGTTCTGTCGTTTACACCACCCAAGCCGATACCCAAACTGGCGAGAGCTTTGGTTTTGGAATTTGCCGAACGAAATTGCTCTCGGTTGGAAGAATCTCCAGAATCGACCTGTTGTCACCCCAGAAGCGCGCATTGAGTTCCGTGCCAGATAGGCAATGCCTTGATTCTCAGAACTCAACAGAAAATGCCCTAGCCGAAACGGGGTGCGAGAATCGGCTAGGGATCGCAAGGTTAGGCACCCATCATATTAGCGGCTCCAGCCTCCACGGCTTTCATGGTCGTTTCGTGTGCAACGTGCGCGTAGCGTTGGGTGCTACGATGATCCGAATGGCCCAGAACGCGACCAACTGCATAAAGGTCGATTCCGGCATTGATCATGAATGAAGCGGCTGAATGTCGTAAATCGTGCAAGCGAAGGCCATACAGGCCAGCCGCGTCCCTTGCCTTTTCCCATGACCGCTTGATGTCGGTATAGGGCTTCAGCGTAGTCGGGTTCGGCAACAGCCAAGGACAGCCTTCCCATCGCTGCAAGGCCTGGACAGTGTCGGCGGCCGATCGGGATAGCGGGACAGAACGCGGCTTTCCTGTTTTTGTAGTCGGGATCAGCCACGTGCGCCGTTCGAGGTCGATCTGCTCCCATCTGGCAGTCAGCAGCTCGGTTTTGCGTGCGCCGGTCAGCAGCAGCAACGACACTATGTTTTTGAGCTGGGGACTTTCGGATTTATCCAAAGCTGTAAAGAGCCGCTTTACTTCGCCAGAAGACAGGTAACGTTCTCGGGCATTGGAGTATTTGCGTCGTGGCACATCGCGCACGGGATTGGACAAAACACCGGGAAGTTTCCACTGCCTTGCCAGCTCGAACGATCGACCGAAAACTGTACGCAGCTTATCGACCGTTGCCGGTGCAAGCCCAGCAGCAGCCTTCTCGGCAAACCATTTGGCAATGTCCTGCGACGTGATTTCGTCGAGCCGCATCTTGCCCCAGCGAATCAGCAAATGGTTCTTGATCACAAACTCGGTATTCTTCGGCTGCTTCTGATAGGTGCGCGCATGGGCAAGATGATCGGCAGCCAATTCCGCATAGGTTGGCACCGCCTTCTTTTCCGCCTTCCGGGCAGCCGGATTTCCCCCCATGACAACTTCGGCACGCAGCCGCTTTGCCATCTTCCTCGCTTGATCGAAGCTGATGTCTTCAAATCGCCCGAGCTTATGTTGGCGCTGGCGTCCTGCGTCGTCGATATAACGCAGAGCATAGGTCTTGCCTCCACCGGCGCGGGCCTCCAATAGGAACCCTGTCGTAAAAGTATCCCAAAAATCGGTCTTCTTTTTGCCATCCTCGCAGCGAGCGGTCAGGCAGAACGTTGCATCAAGTTTGTGCTTCGGCATAAATAATTCCCATCTGAAAGTGGTTTCGTGGTTGATTGAATTTTGGCCCCGTCCCGCTCGGACCGAGGCTTCGTAGGGTCGGGTGACGGCGCGGCCCGAAACGATCGCTGGCGGGGCTCTTCGGGCCGAGACGGATCGGCCGGAGGTGCGGGGAGGGAGCGGCAAACCCGGCCGGGGCTCGCAGGATTCCAGATTTCCAGACTTGCAGGCCCCTCACCGATGACGCCGGTGGAGGAATGCAATTCTGAAAGCCTGAAATTCTGACCGAACTGAAGCACCGCCCCGTCCGATCAACTGGCTGGCGTGTTGCCCTCCGTTCGGGTTCGCTCTGGCTTAGGCAGAAGGGTGTACGCTTTGCCACCACGGGCTTGTACGCTGTAGGTCCAGCGGTGGAGTTCTGGATCGTCTCCCGTGTAACGCTCGATCACCTGAATAGCTGCACGGGTACTGACTTTGGCCCGTCCTGCGCTGGCCTTCACCAATGCCATTTTCAAGTTTGTGCCTTCGCCAATGCACATGCTGACGGCTTCAATGATCTCGGCGTCAGACTGTTCGACCACGACACGTTTGAACACATCCAACTGGAGCGGGTCGACTTCGCGGACCGAGGTTAGCCTTTCCGTATAGGTGATGCCTGTTTCGGCAGCATAGGCATAGGCAACCGCTTCTGCATTATCGCCGCGTCGTTTCTTGTTCGTGAACTCGACGACCCGTTCGCCTTTGTCCGCTTCGATCGGCAAGACATCGATGATGTACGCGGCATCGAAGTCGTCAATGACATCGCTAGTACCGGCGTATATTTGCTTTCCGGCACTGTCCGCGCGTTTGTTAGTATGCCCCATCGCCACAATCGTGCCGCCCCGCATCACGAACTGTCTGCATTGATCGGTGAAGGCGCTCGTTTCTGTCTTTTGCATCAGGGAAACCAGCTTCTTCGCGGTATCAAGAATGAGCACGAGGCCCCGGACCGAATCCCGTTGGATCATTGCCTCGACATGGCCCATCAGGTTCACGGCTTTGAACTCCTTAAAGCCCGGTGCAATCACGTGAACGCCATACTCGGCTAGGATGGCGGTCTTTTCGGCAAGTCCTTTGCTGCTGTCGTCCGCGTTCATATAAATCACGTCGCGGCCAGCGACCCTGCCTTCCTGTATGGCTGCGATCAGGAGCGCGAGGGTAATGAGCGTCTTGCCGGTGTTTGGTGGCGCGTAGATCATCGTCGCCTGCCCCTTGAGGCAGATCGCTCCCAACAGCGGGACAGCTTCCAGTGCCTCGCATTCCAGGTCTGCAACGGAAGCACTCAGGCTATATTTCAAGAGCGGATTAAAGCGCGGCTCAGGTTCCTCATTTGGCTTGATGACCTGAAACTCGCACTGTTCAAACCGATCGTCATCGGCTTGCATGATTGCTTGAATGTCAGCGCCTTCGTCACGGGCTCGCTGGATCAAAGTGCCAATCGTTATTGGGTTTTCCTGATCAACCGAGAACGAATTCCATTTGGCTTCGATCTCGTTGCGGCCTTGGTATTTACTGCCCTTTCCGCTCCACTGATCGGCAAGCGCTAGGCCATCGTCGCTTCCCTGCGAGGCATTGAATATGGCCATAAGTGCATGGAGCCAATCCTCGTAGCCGGAGTCCGGATCAATATGGCCCAGAAGCTTTGCGATCTTTTCCGGCGCAACGAGAGGTCCGGCTGAGTCGACCGACGCGACGCCAGCAGGGCGCTTGGGCGATGCTCGGCCGTTGTGTTTGAACACCGCATCGACGAACGTTTGATCGACGACCTCAAGCTCTTGCACGCAGCTTGCATGAAGGCGATATATGGTCTTTGGATTGCAGCAAGGCAGCACGACTGAGCTTCGCCCTGCCCTCACATCGATCCTGGTCGGGAAGAGGCGACTGTCATGGGAATCCGCCTTCGCGATGGTCCCTTCTTCCAGTCGATAATAGTAGTGACGTCCCCGAGCTGTTTGAACGATCAGCATTGTGCGAGCGCCAAAGCCCTTTGCGATCTTCATGAACGCTTCATCCGCCGCAGGACTGTCCGTATCGAGGACAAGCATGTCAGCGCTGAGTATGCAGCCTACCTCATGGTCTGGATGGTTCGTCCAATGCAGATCGATCGCCCTGGCAGACAATGTTTCCGGCCAATCCGAATAGGCGAACACCGGTCGCTTCTCGTTGGGCACTATGGGAATGACCCGAAAGCCATAGCCATGCCAGTGGTGCGCCCACTCGCGGTTGGTAGAAAAAGATGGAATAGAGCCCTTTTTGGGAGCAGTTTCGATGCCCTCGCTTGACCTCACGGACGCGTCAGGAACTGCGATCGTGGAAGGGTCAGTTGGCAAAGGTGGAATAGACGCACCATTGGCGCGTTCAACTGAGAGATTCATAATAATAGGCCTTTGGATCTAGAGCAAACATTTGGAAATACCGCGACAGCGGCAGGCACAGCCTCAAACTCCTGAAAAGGAAGATTTCGCTGGCACCGAAGAGTCTCTAGATCCAGCAGCTGTTTCGTGATGGCCCCCGTGGGGGGAATTCACTTTAGCCTGCAACGGTCCGCTCTTGGATTGGGTCTGAATATGCCCGCTGCGGCATCGCGTCAATGGGCTGTGCAAAGGATTTGATCGCATTGAAAATGGTTAGCTCTTTTGGTCGCCTTCCTGCGGTCCCGGGAGGGCCTTAACCACGCCCACGTGAGGGTTGTCTGCTCGTTGCGGAGACTTGCCCTTGAACAATCCCATGACAGCCAACAGGCCGACGAGCAGGAGTGTCCACCCAGGGTAAACCTCCAAAAGCTTAGCAACCATGAGGAAGACCGCAAATCCCGCCAGCCTCAGGGGGTGGACGAGAGCACCCCAAATAAACAGCATGAGCAATGCTATGAGCAGGGCGGCAATGACGGCACTCGCCGCGCGTAGCAGAATGCAGGCCATCAGTAGCAAGATGAGATTTCTCATGCAGGCTTCCTTCCTGTGGGGCGCCCGTGCGACCGGCACAGCGCGAGCAAGGCGGGATCGATGACGTCGCTGTCGGACACAAAAAGGACAGCGCCAAACTCGGCTCCGACGACGAACACGAGCTCGAACCACACGCCATGGTCTTCGATGAACTCCCACGACGGAGCGAAGGCCGGGTTGCCATACCGGGTGCCATCGACAAAATTGACCAACGGCGAAAACCCAAGTTCTGCTTCGATGGCAGTCAGCAGGTCGCCCGGTTGCATTATGACGAAGCAACCAAGCTCGCTCAGGTCGTAGTCACCGGGGAGTTGCTCGAAACGGCGGGACAGCGCCCCTTTGAGTGTCGGGTCAAGCTGTCCCGAGAGGGCGCGTCGCATGGACGCAGTGGTGCGAATTGAAAGCATGACTTTCTCCTTTGAACAAAGAAAAGCGCCCACGGATCGCTCCATGGACGCTCGGGTTGGTTGGGATGGCGAAACCTCAGGGTTCTGAGATTTCTGACTTCAAGTTGGGCCCAAACGGGAGGGCCTTGTTGGACTTATCATTTCACGGCTTTCACGATCGTACGTGAAGACGGGCCGTGATCGCCTGTCATGCTACAGCGGATTGCTCACACTTTGTATTTCGCAATCGTCAGCAATCAGTTGGGCATGGACCGTCGCCGTCATGATTGCGCCGTAAGGATTCTCAGCGCGGAATATCATAGATATGTTGTTGCGGTCGGCATCAGGAACGATCGAAATGGTCTCCACATGCTGAAATGAGTCCGGGTTGTTGAGCCTGTTTTTCACTTGTTCCTCCAAGGCTGGAAGCCGGTGACCGAAGGTGGTGAAACAGCCTTCTACCTTTTTCGCGTATTCCTCCAATTCATGCTGAGTCTTCCACATTTCAGCCAACTTACGATCATTTTCTGCTTTCTCAGCTTGCAGCCGAGCAGTTGCTTGATTCAATTTGGCCGATTTTTCTTCGTCGGCAAGCCTAAGCCGTGCCTCAATTTGTCCATCTGGCGTTCGTTCATAGGCGACGCGCATTTCATCTACGTAGTTGTTGGTAAGAGCCGGATAAAACCCAAATAGACCTACATAGGCGAAAATCTGAGCTAAGCGCGGAAGGCGGAAGAAAAAGGTAGGGAAATGGCAGAACGCCAATAAAATGGCCGCTGCAGCGCAGGCGGCAAATAATTCAAGCGGAGCGCCAGGAGTGCCCAGCTTATGCAAATCGAGAAATGGAATTAGGCACATAAACAGTGCCAACGTAAAGGTTATGGTCTGCGCGACCCGAAGTAACCCCTGACCAATAGATTCCTTTTTGGGAGGGTTTAAATCCGTGGGCGTGACGTTTTCCTGATTCATAATGAACTCCTCTTTCGGGGGTTAAGCGCATGGGTCAGCAGAAGCGCCGACAAATGCAAGTAAAAATGACACGATTGGTGTACAGACCATGCCGTCCACTTCCGGCCAAATGTGTTCATGGATGTGGTGCAGCTTCTTGGTTCGAATGTCCGGCATTACCGGAAGCTGAAAGGCATGACGCAAGAACGGCTGGCGCTCGATGCGGGAATGGAACGCGGCTATGTCAGCGACCTGGAACGCGGTACACGAAACCCCTCTGTTCGTGCGCTTGGGCGTCTTGCAATAGCGTTAGGGGTCGAACCGGCAGAGCTCCTGACGAAAAATCAGCCTCTCAATGAGACTGCCGGTGAACAGACTTACAAGGGGAGGACCCAATGACAGACACTCCTAAGACCGCGAGGGAAGCAGCCATCAAACGGCGGGAAAAGATCCGGCAGCTGCCCAAGGGCCCAACAAAGGAAGCTGCAAAAGGGGCTCATCGAGCCATTAGCTCGCTCAATCATGTTAAGGAACAATACGAACACGCTAAGGCAGAATACGAAAAAGCCCGTGCTGTTCATAGCGATGACGATCAACAGTAGCGAGCAACGCGCGGCTGGAGCCGGATTCAGCAGAGTCCGGCGTTCACCATTGGCCGCCCGTCATGAGGCTGATCCGGCGCGGCTGTTTGAGCGGGCCATCAAGGGCTTTCCGAAAGCGTTTGAGGTTTAGCGCCTCAACATTGGCATCTCAACCAATCATATAAGATACTACTGACTGCGCAGAAACCCGGTGCGGTCTCACATTCACAACAGCATCGCCCGTTACGGGGGGGCGCATCTCCGTGGGTTGCGGCTGGACCACGATTTCTGATGTGCTAAGTCAAACCGCAGAATTAGTAGCTAGACATGGAGGTTGCGGCTGGACCACGATTTCTGATGTGCTAAGTCCAGGGATGCCGTGCTTCGCTCAACCCAAGGGTTGCGGCTGGACCACGATTTCTGATGTGCTAAGTCTCCGGCTTCGCCCGGAGAAATGCCGCAATCGTTGCGGCTGGACCACGATTTCTGATGTGCTAAGTCCGCGTTCGGCATCGTTCGGTCGCCCCGTCGGTTGCGGC
>JANLST010000390.1:0-1929 GCA_031362505.1 Sphingomonadales bacterium | reverse complement strand
CCTGCGGATGCGCTTCGGAATCGGCATGAACACCGATCACACACTTGAGGAAGTCGGCCAGCAATTCTCGGTGACCCGCGAACGTATTCGCCAGATCGAGGCCAAGGCTCTGCGGAAGCTGAAGCATCCAAGCCGCAGCCGGAAAATGCGGAGCTTCCTGGACCAGTAGTGTCAATAGTAGAGATGTGATGTCGTTGCGTGATACCCATGGAGGCTTGCATCCGTTCAGTTAATCTTCTTTTTCTTGCGGGCCTGGTCTCGCTGCTTCCAATATCAAACGTTAAGGCGCAATTGCCCGCACAAGGCGTTGCCAAACCCGATGCTCGGGCGCTCGCCGTCGCCAAAGAAGTAGTGGACCTAGCGTTTCCATCTGAGACGCGAGCGAAATTGTTTGAAGGCACCATAACCGCGATGGTGGCGCAGATGCGTGAAGCAAGACGAACCGCGGCCGGTAGTGAACCTGATCCTGGGTTGGACGCAATCGTCGATCGTTACGTCAACACCTCGATAACCGCGGTGAAGGAAGACCTTGTCACCCTCTCGCCCGACCTTTTCGTGGCGATTGCAAATGCCTATACGCGCAGTTTCTCGCTTGCAGAGCTCATTGAAATCAGAGCATTTGTCGCGACACTAACCGGCACCAAATATCTTCAGCGATCGTCTGAAATCCTTTCCGACCCTGAGGTTGCGGCTTGGAATATCGCCTATTTTCAAAGAGTAAAACTAACAGTCGCGGCTATGCAGAAGCCATTGGCTGCGGAAGTCACCGCGTATCTCGAAAAAAAGCGAGGCAAATGATTCACCTCGATTGACCTCGAAATGAAAAAAATTCTCCACTCGAGACTCTACGCCTGACCAATTCCCTAACGCCCCGTAAACCCTGTCTTTACGCCCTTCGTATAGACGCGATCCCTTAGGCTCATGTGCATCCGTTTTTTGGCGGCATTGGTAAGGGAAGTATAATGGCGAGTATCGCACCAAATTTGCCGGACCAAACACCCGCGACTGACATCGTGTCCCAGCTTGTCGTAGCGGAAGGCACGGGCTCCCATCTCTATGCTGCCAGCGTCGAATTGCTGAGTGGACGATTTGCCACACGAAACCTTGCGGACGCGGTGCATTATCTGTGCACGCTTCATGGTCGTCATCCTGGGGTGGTGGATCATGCGGCCGTACGCACGGCCCGCGAAGCAGCGCGCAAATGGATACTTCAGGCGGTAGAAGGCTTTACCGTCGAACGCAGTTACCTCACCAAACTCGCTGTCGCTGCGGGCCCCTTGCCCTCTACACCCGGGCAGGCAGAGAGCGAGGCAGCCGTGATTGGCCAGCGACATGCTCTTGAAATGCTCGCACAATCGGATCGCGAAGGCTGCGCAATCGGTGCGGCGATTGGTCTGGTGCTCGATTGGCGGGCGGTTCGCGGGCTTCTCAACGTCGCGGCTGATCGGCTCGGTGTCACAAAAGCCGAATGCACCCTGCCCTCTCCGGAGGCCAGTCACGAACTTGTCGTTGCCCTGTCCGAATCGCCCGCCGTCGAACGCGCAATGTCGTTCGGTGGCGCCCAGCTTATTGGCCAGCATCGCGGCCTTTGGGACCTGCTCGAAGCGCGCCAACTCGCACGCACCGACTATTGATCAGCCTGCCCTGACAAAAAGGTGAGGGCTTTAAAGCTTGCGCCTCCTCAAAACCGTGCTTATCGCCAGCCGTGACTTTACGTTCACGTCAAGAGCAAGGGCGGACTATGCGATTTTCAGGCACTCAGGATTATGTAGCGACCGATGACCTCAAGGTCGCGGTCAATGCGGCGATCAAATTGCGACGCCCCCTCCTCGTCAAGGGCGAGCCGGGCACCGGCAAGACCGTGCTCGCCGAAGAAATCGCGAAGGCGGTCAACGCCCCGCTGATTTCCTGGAACATCAAAAGCTCGAC
>JANLST010000364.1:0-10127 GCA_031362505.1 Sphingomonadales bacterium | reverse complement strand
TCTGTCGATCATTGGACAGTCTGAAACGGTCAACTTGCTGCGAGACATGATTTCGCGCGTTGCAACTGCATCAGTCCCAGTATTACTCAATGGCCCGTCAGGTTCCGGCAAGGAAATGGTTGCCCGATCGATCCACAAGATGGGCAACCGCGCCAATGCGCCGTTTGTAGCAATAAACTGTGGAGCGATCCCGGTTGATCTGATTGAATCCGAGTTGTTCGGACATGAAAAGGGTTCATTCACAGGCGCCGTCGCGCGGAGGATTGGTCGTTTCGAGGAAGCAGATGGCGGCACGCTGTTTCTCGACGAAATTGGCGACATGCGTTTCGATATGCAGGTCAAACTGCTGAGAGTGCTTGAGGAAGGAATAATTACGCGTGTTGGCGGAACGGGAACGATCCCGGTCAATGTGCGGATCATTTCGGCCACCCACCAGGACCTGGGAACTGCGATTGACGAAGGCCGTTTTCGTGAAGACCTGTATTTCCGTCTTTGCGTGATACCCGTGCAGGTTCCAGATCTCGCCAGCAGGGCAGAGGATATTCCTCTGCTTATCAATCATTTCCAGCGCAATGCGCCGCAAGCGGGCAGGGCACGGTTCGATCCTTCCGCACTTGCACGGCTGATGGAGCATGGCTGGCCTGGCAACGTCCGTGAACTTAGAAATGTCGTGGAACGCACATGCGTGCTTTACCCGGGAGAAATGGTTGGCGCGCGGGAAGTTGAATTGCTCCTTGGTCGCGCGCCGCAACGTTTGGCGCGCACGGGTCAGGCTATTTTGCGGATCGTTGAACCTGCTTGTTCACCTGCGACCGCTACCAGCGAAGCAGGTCCGATGCCGGTCGATCTGAAAATGATCCTTGAAACAATGGAGTTGGAGCGGATCCAGATGGCGCTCGATACGGCCGATGGCGTAATCTCGGAAGCAGCCCGTTTGCTAACGCTGAAGCGCACCACTTTGATCGAAAAGATGCGTAAGTACGGGGTCGACCGCATATGCTGAAGTTGCGGGCAGCCTGGCTCGCCATATTCGCGTTGTTTGTCGCGCTGATTGGTATTGCCCCTGCCCATGCAGGCGATGTGACCCCGACAGCAAATTCATTGAGCGGCCAAGTTTGGTCAAAATTCACTCCTACCGGCACCTTGCCAACGACGACCAATACCACGATTGCGACTGGTCAATTCAACTATTCAACCAATTCGACGACAATTCCTGTCGCAGTCGGCCCAACCTTCACGGTTGTGCGCACCGCTGGACCGACTGGGGTCAACCGGACTGTGGCGCCGGGGACCTATCCGCCCGGCTCAACGCCGGCAACAGGAACCGGCTTTCCAGCGACAGCGCCTGAGATGCATGAATTCCAAGGGACGGGCGTCGTGATGCGCTACACGTTCTCATCGGCCTTGCCGACCGGATCGCATGTCTGGGCGCAAGATATCGATTCCAATGCAATTGTCCGTTACCAATTCTATAATTGCTCCGGCACTTTGCTCAATCCAAGCGGCTTTGACTATTTGCTCTATTCTGCGGCCAATCAACCGACCCGCAGCTTTACATCAACTCAGGTTACGCTGACCGCGCTTTCAACCTCGGCTACCGAACCATTGGGTGCGATCATCATTCGCAGCAGTGCGGTTTGCCGGGTGGACGCCACAGTCGTTGCCTCCGGATCGAGCACTAGTCAGGAAACTTTCTTTTCGGTCCCCCAGCCCCGCATCACGTTGACCAAGGCTCTGTCGTCGGCAGGTCGCGTTGTCAGTACCGACCAGTTTACCGTGCGAATCCAATCAGGCGCAACAACGCTGAACTCGACGACTAACAGCACAACGACGGGAACGGGTGCTACGGTAACTGGCGGGACCGGCACCACCGGATCCACCTCAGTGACCGTTGGTGGCACCTACACGCTCACTGAATTAGCTACAAATGGGCTCGGTAACTTTGCCGGCTCAATTTCTTGCACCAATTCCAAAAGTGGTTCAGCAACAATTCTCCCAAGCGGCACAGGAACCAGCTTTTCGCTGACACCAGTCGACACCGGCGATGTCATCAGCTGCACTCTGACCAATTCCAGAAAGGTTGACCTGGCGGTTACCAAGACCAACGTGGTGACCAGCGTTAATGCGAGCGGAACAACCAGCTATACTGTCACAGTTACGAATAGCGGCCCCAATTCAGTCACCGGGGCTGTCCTGTCTGATCCCGCAGTCATTGGCCTGAGCAAGACATCGGTTACCTGCTCGGGAACGCCAGGCCAATGCGTTACACCGCCAACGGTAACACAGCTACAGGCTGGCACATTTGCACTCCCCGCACTTGCATCAGGCGCGACCTATCAGATCACCATCAACGCCAGCGTGACCGCAACCAGCGGAAGCGTCTCCAATGTGGCGACGATTGCCGCCCCTTCGGGTTTTCAAGACACGGTAACCGGAAACAATAGCGCCACTGATACCGATAGCGTGAACAGGGTTTCTGATCTCTCGATTACCAAGACCAATGGCGCTTCAGGCGTGAGTACGGGCGTTGCAACAAGCTATACGATCACGGTGACAAACGGCGGGCCGCAATCGACAACCGGTGCAATCCTGTCCGATCCCACAGCGACCGGCCTTTCCGTCTTATCGGTTGTCTGCTCAGGAACGCCAGGCCAGTGCGCAACACCGCCTTCAGTCCCGCAACTCCAAAGCGGCAGCTTCGCCCTGCCAGCTCTTGCATCAGGCCAGACATATCAAATCACCGTCGCTGCCAATGTTACTGCAAGCAGCGGCACGGTTTCAAATGTTGCGACCATTGCCGCTCCGTCTGGCACGGTCGATCTGTCAGCTGGAAATAACAGCGCGACTGATACCGACAATGTTGTGTCCGCCAGCCTTTCTGCACCTCTATGTCCGGCCAGTTTGGCATCGAACAACATCATTGCCAATGGCAGTTTCTCAACCGGTACTGGCCCGAACTGGACCGGCTGGACCGCCGCTGCCATTTGGACCGGCAGCAATCAGGCCAATGTCGTAAGCGATACTGGTTCCGGCAATGTCACGCAGTCGGGCTTGATCGGCCTGATCTATGGCCCCAGCGCGAGCGAGCGGGCGGTGGTTCAGCTGTCCGCGCGCTGGGTCAATCAAGGCACGGCTGGCAATTCGATCTCAACCTCGCTTGGGGTGTTCGTAGCCGGTGTTGAATATGCGCGGATCACGACGCCGACTGGCCTTGGGACCACGGCAAGTGTGACCTATTTCAATGGTGCATCGGGCAATCTGGCGAGCATGTTTGACAATGCCTTGACCGGCTGGCGGATCGACCTGCCAGCCGCTGTCGCCACATCAGGCAGCATCAGCTTTGCTTTCACCGGCGGTGGAGGCGGGATTGCTGACGATTTCACCATTGACGACGTGGCGGTTTACACCTGCACACCTGCATCGCTGACCATCACCAAATCAAACGCACTCGTCGTCAACGGAAGCAACCCGGCCTTTGTTATCCCGGGCAATGACATGTTCTACACAATCCAGGTCGATAATACCGCTGCTGGTGTCACCACCAACAACACCATCTTTGTTTATGATGCGCTTCCAACCCAACTCAGTTTTTTCAACGGTGATGCCAATGGGGCCTCAGCGGGAACTGATCCTGTTATTTTCACTGACAATGGCTCTGGTTTGACATGGACACTTGCAGCCGACCTCGCTTATTCAAACAGCGCCAGCCCACCAACGAGCTTTGCCGCCTGCACTTACACGCCAAGTGCCGGGTATGACCCCAATGTCACCTATATATGCGCCAATCCCAAAGGCGTCATGGCCGCCAAAACCAGCAGCCCAAATCCAAGCTTTACGCTCATGTTGCGGGCGCGTATCAAATGAATCTGCAGGATTGCCAATGAACTGAGGCCGCAAGGAACGATGGCCGCCAATTCAAGTTTTAGATCGCGGTTGCGTGCCCAAATCAAATCGGCGGACAAAACGACCCGCACTATTCAACGTCTGTTACAACGAACCGACATTTCGTCTCATCTGGCATATCGCCGGATAAACACTGACGCTCTCGCGAGGGAGAGACCTGGAACTGAGTCCCGGGAAAAGCCTTTCCAGCTTGCAGGATGATTGGGCGTTGGATCCGGACGGTCACCCGGGCTTCGGATTTGGGCACGCCAATATCATTTGACAAAGCCGGTTTGTCACCGGCCCCAAGGGCTAGAAAAACAATGCAGGAATGCACAAGGCGCCTGGCAATGGCCTTCATTTTTTGGAGGTCGCGCATATTGTGTTGAACGGCATCAAGTTCGCCGACTTTAGGAATGAGAATTGCCGGAATTTCGAGCCTTATCCTAAAGAGTTGGTTCCTGGTGCCGTTGATTCAGACATGACGGCATTGCCCAATCCAAACACGATGAATGGGTGTGACGGGTCACGCGCAAAACCTGGTTTTGTTGCGAACGCCGTACGGCGCTTCTTTGACGGCCAATCTGGCGATGTTGGAAGCCAAGGCGGGTTCGACAAAATTGGAGCTTTTTTTGCTCAGCACCGCCTTTCGGCGACGCCTCGTAATTATGACATCGCCTATCGCTACCTAGTCACAGAGGAACCCCAGATCATTGATGCAATCAATGATCTTCTCACGTCGCGGACTGGCATTACCGATCAAACGATCGGGGAACTACATGCGCGAGGCCAGTCTATCGTGACGGCCGAAATGTTGACTCAGTTCGTGACGCGAGCCCAATCCTATATTAGCAAGACCGCAGAGATAATTGATCAATCGCATACGTCGGTTAAGTCGTTCAGCGACAATCTGGAGCTGGTCGAGTTGCCAAAAGGTCTCGCCAGTCAAATCGTTGACCTTACGAAGACCATGATCGTCAAATCTCGGCGCTTCGAGTTCAAGCTCAAGAAGATGGACTCAGAAATCGGCGAGCTGCGTTCGCGACTGGATGATGCGCGCAAGGATGCCATGCAGGATCCGCTTACGGGACTTCCAAATCGCCGGGCTTTTCTGGAAAAGCTCAATGACGCGATCGCAAGCGTGACGGAAAACGAGCATCCGTTATGTGTTGCCTATTGCGATATTGATCATTTCAAGACGATCAACGACACCTATGGGCACGAAGTGGGCGACCGTGTCATCCAGTTCATCGGCAAGCGCATCGAGGAGAGCGCGACGTCGTCAATGAGCGTTGCTCGATATGGAGGTGAGGAATTCGTCATCCTGTTCGAAAACTGCGCTTTGACGGACGCGTTCGATCATATGGATGCTCTGAGGATCGACATTGGTGAGCGGCGACTTGTCCGTCGCGATAGTGGAGAGCCTCTTGACCCGATCACCTTTTCGGCCGGTGTCGCTGCGCTTCAGGGGGCAATTGACGGGCCGGGGCTGCTAAAGGCGGCGGATCAGGCGCTATACCGGGCAAAGGAACTCGGTCGCAATCGGATCGAAACGCTTTTGAGCCAGCCCAGATAGCCTGCCGTGAAACACGAACTTCATTCAACCGCCTTCGCACCGGCCCTGGACGCTGCGACGCGTGCGGTTTATCTCGAACAGGCACTGCGTCGTGAAAAGAAGGCGCGTCGTATGGCCGAAGCGCTGGCTGATGCCGGTTATCGGGACCTGAATTTGGTGAAATGCAGGTTGGGAATGCTCAACCGGATTGCCGATGCCTCCGGGCAGGGCTGCGATCCTGATGAAATTCTGCGCTATGCCTTGACGGATATTTGCGAAACACTTGGATACGCGGTGGGCAATGTCTTGCTGAAGGTCGGCGGTGAGGGCGAACTGCGATTGGAGGCGTGCCAGGTAGTTTACGCTGCGAATGAAATCTCCAGCTGCGATTTTCTGGCGGCTTCGAAACAAATAGTTGCCTGGGCTGGGCTCGGACTTCCTGGCAGAATATTGATAGATCCGCTCCCGCGCTGGTTGTCCGGGATCGATACAAATCCTGATTTTTCGCGCCAATCGCTTGCTGCCGCTGTCCGATTGAAGTCGATGACTGTGGTCCCAATCTTGGCGGGATCTGAATTGGTCGGAGCGTTCGAGCTTTTCGCAGAACATGATCAGGAACCGGAGGTCGACCTTCTTGAAGTCTTGCGCCAAGCCGGGACGCAGGTTGGGCGGGTTTTCAAGCGAGAACGTAACGAAGTCAGCTTGCGAAACCAGGCTCTATGCGATCCGCTTACCGGGCTTTCGAGCCGCGTGATGTTCGACGATCGACTACGCACGCTATTCGATCAGCGCAAAGAACAATCTCAGGCCGCACCAAGCCTGATATTTATTGATCTCAATGGCTTTGGATTTGTTAACGACACACATGGACATCGGGTCGGCGATGCCATTCTGCAAGATGTCGCTTCCAGACTTTCCCTGCTCGTTGATGAGATTGGCGCAGTCGGGAGAGTATTGTTGAACCAACGCGACGAAATCTTGTTGTCAAGAATGGGTGGAGACGAGTTTACACTCTTGGTTGATGGACCTCATTGTGCAGCAATGGCCTTGGAAATCGCCCAAGCTGTCCATGATTGCCTGCGAACGCCTCACCGAATTGATGAACTCGAAACGCAAATCTCAGCCAGTATCGGTATCGCACATGATGACGGTCACTATCAATTTGCGGATGAATTGGTTCGCGACGCAGATGTCGCAGTGGCTCATGCAAAGGAGGCCGGGCCCGCCCGTACGGTTGTTTTTGACCATCAAATGCGGGCTGATGCCGTTGAAGCACTGCGAATTGAAGCCGATCTTCGCCGTGCAATCGAGAATGACGAGTTCGAGCTCTATTATCAGCCTATTGTGCACCTTCCTTCACGCGAGATTGCGGGATTGGAAGCCCTGCTAAGGTGGCGCCGGGGACCCGACGAAATCGCGCCGCCGCAGAAGTTCATCAGGATTGCAGAAGAACGCGGCCTCATTTCCATGATTGGTGGATGGGCATTGCGCCGGGCCTGCAAAATGCTGGTGAGTCTGAATCAAGCTGATTCCTGCCGCACTCCAATGTTCATGAATGTAAACGTATCGGCCCGACAGTTTCTGCAGGCCAATTTTCTTGAACAGGTGCGGGAGACCATTGCCGATACCGGCGTCGATCCGGCAATGCTGATCCTGGAAGTGACTGAAAGCGCTGCTGTCATCAACCTGGCCCAAACCGCGCGAATTCTCGAGCAATTACGAAGCTGGAGCATCCGTATCAACTTGGATGATTTCGGGACCGGTTATTCCTCTCTCAGTCACCTCCAGACGCTGCCTTTTGACGGCATCAAGATCGACAAGTCGTTTGTGATGAACCAGTCCGAGGAGCATTCGAGCTGGAGTATTGTGAACGCTATCCTTCAACTCGGCACCGCGATGAACCTCAAGGTTGTCGCTGAAGGAATCGAGACAGAGTTTCAGTTTGAAAAACTTGCCGCGATGGGCTGTGAGTTTGGTCAGGGTTTTCTTTTCAGCTGCGCGATGCCGGAAGTGGAGATCAGAAAAATGCTGGCAGAAGCGGGAAACTTATAGTGCTTCCGAACTGAAGGTCGTCTGTAATGCCGCTGCCGAGCAATCTTCAGGCAACGAGTGCACTCCAAGATTTCGCTATTTCGGCAACACCCTCCCTCACTTCATTTAGTTTTTGGGTATCATGTGTTGCGGCAGCAAGCTGACGCTGCATGGCGCGATAGACACCGCACAAAGTTGTCGCAAGAGCACCTCCTCGATCGAAATCCAGACCGGCCTCGAGTGCGGCGAGGATTGACCGCGCGCGAGCCATCTGGCTGTTGGCCACAATATCCTGCCCATTTTCCCGCGCACGAATGGCCCCATCCAGCGCGTTTTGCAGCTCTTCATAAAGGATCGCCACCAAACGATGCGGGCTCGCGCCCTCCATTCGACTGCTGAGATCGAGTACCTGATAGCGATTCCGGGCGCGGAGCGGGTTTGGATTGTGAAGCACTGATCGAATCTTTCAGCTTTAACCGCGGTTCCAGCTCTTGATCTGTTGATCAAGATAGCTCTGCGTTGCCTTGAGCGCCGCAACGCGTGCGTCCATGCCAACGAACTGGCGCTGTAATCGGTTCTTGTAAGCGTCCTCTCGAGATTCCATCCTTTTGCGCGCCTCAGCAATTTGCGCGGTTTCCTTGTCGAGTCTGGTCTTCACTGAAACAAGCGCGCCACCAGAGGCAGTCGCAGAGTCCTTGAGCGCTTGCAGTGCTCCTGAAAGCCCCGGATCGGATATCGCATCATGTGTCGCGTCCCGCGTCGGGCTGAACAATGCCTCTACCGCATCCGGCTTCGCGGCAAGCGCAGCGTTGAACTTTGCAGAGTCCAGGCTGATCGATCCATCACGATTTGTGAATACGCCAATGTCGGTCAAACTGTTGATTTCGGGATCGCTTGTCACCGTATTTGAAATCAAGGAGGTTATCTGCGCTTCCAGTGCACGCAATGCCGGATCTCCGCCGGTCGAGTTACGAGCTGCGACCACATCTTTCTTCAGCGTGTTATAGACCGAGATGAAATCGGTCATTGTTTGGCGGATCAGCTCGGTGGGCCGCCCGTTTGTGACGGCGACCGGCACGCCGGGTGCGGCCTTCTTCAGTGTCACGGTGATGCCGGCAAAAACATCTGTAATGCTGTTGGTTGCGCGGGTGTAGGCAATTCCATCGACCGTGAATTCCGCATCTTGCGCGGCCTGAGCCAAAGTCAGCCCTGTGCCGGTACCCGGATAAGAGAAGCGATCAAGGGCGGGATCTCCGCCAACCACTGGACTAAGTGTAAAGCCACCTGCAGCTCCAGTTTGCCCTTTCAGGACGATACGCGCACCGTTGGCGTCACTAAGGACATTTGCGGTCACACCGCTTGCGCTTGCGTTGATGGCAGCGGCAAGGCCAGCAAGGCTGTCATTGGTTGAATCGATTGTGATCGTGTAGTTCTGGACGCCAACCGAGAGTGTCATTCCCCCCTGGCCAACCGTTGCGGTTGCGCCCGCCAGATAGGCCGAATAGACCGACTGCGCCTTGGCCAGTTTTTGAACGCTGAATTCCGCCGAAAGATTTCCGATCCGAACACCGGGCGCGGCTACCGCCGACATTATGGTTGGATCGGCTACGTTGGGCTGGGACTGCAACGTGCCGCCCTTCACAAGATCGGCAAAGGTCGTCGAAAAGCTTTCGAGATCAGCTCGCGCTTGTGCAACTGCGCTTATGCGAGATTTGTTGGCACTCGCCTTCGTGTCGAACTGTGCAGCTTTAGGATCGCGCGAAGCAGCAGCCAGATCGGCAACGAGCTTTACCGTGTCGATACCCGAGCCGACGCCCAATGTTGTGGCAATTGATCCGATCATGAATGCCTGCTCCCTCTGCATTGAGGAACGGCAGCGGATAGGCTGACTTTAGCCTGCATGACGTTTTCCGTGTTCGTCAAAACGTTTGTCGCGGGGCACTTCGACGATTGGGGCGGCGATGCCCTCGGCCAAGGCGCCTTCAATATTGAATACGAAGGCCAGTATGGTCGCGACTGCCAGGTATAGGTCTTCGGCAATTGTCTGGCCCGATCGCGAAGTGAAATAGATGGCGCGGGCCAGCTGCGGATATTCGAGAGTTGGCACCGAACTCTCTTTTGCAAGTTCGCGGATTGCGAGGGCTGTTTCCCCGCGCCCTCTGGCCACGACCATCGGTGCAAAATCCTTGAGCGGATCATACCGAAGCGCGACGGCAAAATGGGTTGGATTGGTCAGGATGACATGGGCTTCGGTCACCGCTTTGCGCGCAGATCCGGTCATCAAGGACTGCTGACGTTGGCGTATAGCGTGTTTGAGTTCGGGTGCACCTTCGGTTTGGCGCATTTCTTCCTTGACCTCTTGGCGGGTCATCTTCAGCCGCCTGTTGCGGCGGATGATCTGGACCGGCACGTCGATGCCCGCAATCAGCCCGAGGCCAAGTGCAAGCCAGAAGATAGCGCGGATAACCATTTCGCCCAAAGCGGCCGCTGCGGGCACCATATCCTGAGCGCCCAGCCCCATGATATGGCGCATATCTCCGGATATCAGCCAATATCCAAGCACTCCGAGAACCAAAGCCTTGGCCATTGCCTTGCCGAGCTCGACGAGGCCATTCACTCCAAAGATACGGCCAAGGCCGCTGATCGGGTTCAATCGATC
>JANLST010000324.1:0-3983 GCA_031362505.1 Sphingomonadales bacterium | reverse complement strand
GGCCTGGTTGCTCTATTACTGGTGCCGTCGTTGCGACGATATCGCCGATGGGCAGGATCATGGCGGGACCATGTCCGCAGTCGACGATCCGCTGGAACGGCTGGCGTCGATCACCGACCTGACGACGCGTGCCCTGGAGGGCGAAACGACCGGCGAACCAGCCTTTGACGCGCTCGGGCAGGTCGCCCGCGAATGTGCGATCCCGCACAAATATATCTATGACCTGATAGAGGGTTTTGCGCTTGATGCTGCGGGTTGGCATCCGCGAACCGAGAAGGATCTGCTCAAATATTGTTACCATGTTGCAGGAGCGGTTGGCTGCATGATGGCGATCATCATGGGAATTGATCCTGATGACACGGAAACGCTCGAGCGTGCCGCCGATCTTGGCAAGGCCTTCCAGCTCGCAAATATCGCCCGCGATATCAGCGAGGATGACGCAGCGGGCCGCTGTTACATTCCCGATGAGTGGCTGGTAGAAGCCGATATCCCTCCGGGCGAACAGATGCGTCCTTTCTATCGAGCCCGTCTCGCCGATATTGGCTGGTGGTTGGCGGACATGGCGCAGGACTACGAAGCCAGCGCCCGGATCGGCGCAAGAAAACTCCCCTTCCGCGCACGCTGGGCAGTACTGGCGGCCGCCGGCATCTATGGCGATATCGCCCGCGAAGTCGCTGCACGCGGGCAGGCTGCGTGGGATCGACGCGTGATTGTGAGCAAAGCAAGGAAGCTGGGATGGGCAATCAAGGCGCTGATACAGGCGGGATGGAACAGGCCGTCGGGCGAGGCTTAGTCGGAAGACAGCGAACGAGCTTGCAAGCGACGGAAGAGAGGCACGAATGACGATCATCGTTTATGGGATACCGAATTGTGACACGGTGAAGAAAGCGCGTTCATGGCTCGATGCGAATGGACTCGTCTATGCCTTTCATGACTATAAAAAGTCCGGCGCCGACGCGGACAGGATCAAAGCGTGGTGCCAGGTTTTTGGTTGGGAGGCTGTTCTCAACCGGGCGGGAACGACCTTCAGGAGGCTGCCGGAGCCAAACAAGGTTGGTCTCGATGAGACAAAGGCAATTGCGCTGATGCTCGTCCAGCCCTCGATGATCAAGCGTCCGGTCGTCGAACATCCGGGCGGGCTCCTGATTGGATTCAAGTCAGACGAATGGGAAAGCGCGCTCCGTTAAGAGTCGCACGGAAGGGTGTGCAGCTTATCGCCCTGATTGTCCGCGCAATCTGATTGTGCCAAAGGGCCTCCATGGCAAAATTTACTCCTTTCCGCTGGGATGATCCCTTCAACCTCGATGCGCAACTGACCGAAGACGAGCGGATGATCCGTGACGTGGCCGAGGACTATGCGCAGGAAAAACTCCTACCGCGCGTGGTGTCCGCAACCCTTGAAGAACGGTTCGATCGCGAGATCATGAACGAGTTGGGCGAACTTGGCCTGCTCGGCGCAACGATCGATGGCTATGGCTGCGCCGGGGTGAGCCATGTGGCCTATGGCCTGATCAGCAGGGCGGTCGAGCGGGTGGACTCGGGCTATCGTTCGGCGATGTCGGTCCAGTCGAGCCTCGTGATGCATCCCATTCATGCCTATGGCACGGAAGAGCAGCGCCAGAAATATCTTCCGCGCCTTGCGTCTGGCGAAATCATTGGTTGCTTCGGCTTGACCGAACCCGATGCCGGTTCGGACCCCGCCAGCATGAAGACCCGCGCCAAGGCCGTGCCCGGTGGATACAGCATCAGCGGCGCGAAGATGTGGATCACCAACTCGCCAATCTCCGACATAGCGATCGTCTGGGCGAAAGATGAAGGCGGCATTATCCGCGGTTTCATTGTCGAACGCGGGATGGAGGGATTCTCGACACCCAAGATCGAAGGAAAGATGAGCCTGAGGGCTTCGATTACCGGAGAAATCGTTCTCGAAGACGTGTTCGTGCCGGAAGAGAACATGCTACCGAATGTGCAGGGGCTCTCTGGCCCGTTCGGCTGCCTCAACAAGGCGCGTTATGGTATTGCCTGGGGCGCGATGGGCGCGGCTGAAGACTGTTTTCACCGTGCGCGGCAATATCAGCTGGACCGCAAACAGTTCGGGCGTCCACTGGCGGCCAACCAGATTCCCCAACTCAAGATGGCCAACATGCAGACCGAAATCGCGCTGGGATTGCAGGCGGCAATCACGGTCGGCCGTTCGATCGACGCCGACGCCTGGTCGCCAGAGATGGTCAGCCTGATCAAACGCAACAATTGCGGCAAGGCGCTCGACATCGCGCGGATCGCCCGCGACATGCACGGCGGAAACGGCATTGCGGTGGAGTATCACGTGATTCGACACGCCATCAATCTGGAAACCGTCAACACCTATGAAGGAACGCATGACGTGCATGCATTGATTCTTGGTCGTGCAATCACCGGAATTCAGGCATTTTCCTAGTAGTTGCATTTTCTGCAATCACGATTGCGCGTAACACGTTTGCACTTTATTAGCACTTGCAGCATAGGTTGCACATCGAAACGGAATGATCTGTTTCGAAGCAAGCAAGTGAAAGGAACGTGTTATGTCAATGATCGTACGGTCCGCGAGCCTTGCTGTCGCACTTGGAGCCCAGTTTATCCTGGTTGCCTTCATCGTCGGCGCCTAATCGGCTCGCCAACCCTCCCAAACAAAGGCCCGTTGGCTTCCCGCCAGCGGGCCTTTTCACATCCGGGGGTTTTGCGCGGCCTTGCCCTTTTGCACTTTCCCCGTTAAGGGCGCCCACTTCCCGGCCATGGTCATCCCTGGAGGCGCGGTCGGGTTGTTACCGAATGGAGATATCATATGAGCGATCTGCTGACTTTGTCGGCCGATGCGCGCGAACGGGCTGGCAAGGGAGCCTCCCGAGTTCTGCGTCGCGAAGGCCGCGTACCCGCCGTGATTTACGGCAACAAGGAAACACCACAAGGCGTCCACGTCGAAGAAAAGGCGCTTGTGAAAGCACTGATGACTGGCCATTTTTTCAACTCGGTCGTGATGATCGATGTTGGCGGAAAGCCTGTGCGCACGATTCCCAAGGATGTGCAATTCCACCCCGTTTCCGAACGCCCGCTTCATGCCGATTTCCTGAGGATTTCCGAGCATGCGACGGTCCGTGTCGAAGTGCCTGTCCACTTTATCGATGAAACGCTTTCGCCCGGTATCAAACGCGGCGGCGTGCTCAACATCGTTCGCCATGAACTTGAACTGGTCTGCGACGCAGCGAGCATCCCGGAAGAGATCGCGATTTCGCTCGCAGGCCTCGACGTGGGCGATTCGATCCACATCTCGAGCGTCGTCCTTCCCGCCGGGTCGACCAGCGCCATCAATGACCGCGACTTCACAATCGCAACAGTAGTCGCGCCATCCGGTCTGAAGTCGTCCGAAGGCGACACGACCCGTGATGAAGACGAAGCTGCCGGAGGAGAAGGGGAGTAATCCCCGCAAGCCCTGATGCAAATCTGGGCTGGCCTCGGTAATCCGGGCGCATCCTATGCGATGCACCGGCACAATATCGGCTTCATGGTCGCTGACCTGCTTGCTGACGTTTATGGTTTTGGCCCCTGGAAGCTGCGCTTCCAGGGGTTGACCAGCGAAGGCCTGATTGGCGGCACCAAGATCCTCCTGATCAAGCCCCAGACCTTCATGAACGAAAGCGGCCGCAGCGTTGGTGAGGCCATGCGCTTCTTCAAACTTGAGCCGGAAGACGTGACGGTCTTCTATGATGAGCTGGATCTCGATCCGTTCCGGGTCAAGGTAAGGGTTGGTGGCGGAACGGCGGGCCATAATGGCATCCGCTCGATCGACGCGCATATCGGCAACGGCTTCCGCCGGGTCCGGCTGGGCATTGGCCATCCCGGGCACAAGGATCGTGTGACCGGCCATGTGCTTGGCAATTATGCCAAGGCCGAACTCGACGACGTTGCATCGATGCTTGGTGCCGTCAGCGCAGAAGCGGCATGGCTGG
>JANLST010000458.1:0-2613 GCA_031362505.1 Sphingomonadales bacterium | reverse complement strand
GGGAGGGGGATTATGGAGCGAACATGACCCAATATGTTTACCGCTTCGGCGGCGGTGTTTCGGACGGTGGCAGCCTCGACAAGACCCTGCTGGGCGGGAAGGGGGCCAATCTCGACGGGATGGCGGCGATTGGCTTGCCGGTGCCTCCGGGTTTCACCATCTCCACGCCGATGTGCGCGCGCTATTATGACGAGGGGGAGGCCTTTCCGCCCGAACTGACGCCGCAGGTCGCCGAGGGGATTGCCCATATCCAGCACGTGACGGGCAAGATGTTTGGCGATGCTGTCGATCCGCTGCTCGTCTCGGTGCGTTCGGGCGCGCGCGTCTCGATGCCGGGGATGATGGATACCGGCCTCAATCTCGGGCTCAACGATGCGACGGTCAAAGGGCTGGCCGCTTCGTCGGGCGATGCGCGTTTTGCGTGGGACAGCTATCGCCGCTTCATCCAGATGTATGCCGATGTTGTCCTCGAACTCGATCATGGATCGTTCGAGGAAGCGCTGGAAATCGCCAAGGAAGACAAGGGCTTCTACCTCGATACCGAACTGAGCGCCGATGATCTCAAGGCGCTTGTGGGAGATTACAAGAGACTGGTCGAGGAACAATGGGGCAAGCCCTTCCCGCAGGATGTGCATGACCAGCTATGGGGCGCGGTTGGCGCGGTGTTCGGATCGTGGCAATCCGAGCGGGCCAAGGTTTACCGGCGGATCAACAACATTCCCGGCGATTGGGGCACGGCGGTCAATGTCCAGGCGATGGTCTTCGGCAATATGGGCGAGACATCGGCGACGGGTGTGGCGTTCACGCGCGATCCGGCGACGGGCGAGAATGCCTACTATGGCGAGTATCTGATCAACGCGCAGGGTGAGGATGTCGTCGCGGGCATCCGCACGCCACAATATCTCACACGCGCGGCCCGTGAACGCGCCAATGCCAAGCCGCTCAGCATGGAAGAGGCGATGCCGGAGGTTTACGGGCAGTTGGCCGACGTCTTCAATATCCTTGAGACGCATTACCGCGACATGCAGGATATCGAATTCACCGTCGAACGCGGCACATTGTGGATGCTCCAGACGCGCTCGGGCAAGCGGACAGCCAAGGCAGCGCTCAAGATCGCGGTCGACATGGCGGAGCAGGGCCTGATCACCCGCGACGAGGCGGTGGCGCGGATCGACCCGTCGGCGCTTGACCAGTTGCTCCACCCGACACTTGATCCAAAGGCGGTGCGCGACGTGCTGGCGAAGGGGCTTCCTGCTTCTCCGGGCGCGGCATCGGGCATCGCCGTGTTCGACAGCGATACCGCCGAGAAGCGCGCCGAGATGGGCGAGAGCGTCATCCTCGTCCGGATGGAAACCTCACCGGAGGATATTCACGGCATGCATGCGGCAAAGGGCATCCTGACCGCGCGGGGCGGGATGACCAGTCATGCGGCGGTTGTGGCTCGGGGCATGGGGCGGCCGTGCGTCTCGGGTGCGGGAAATGTTGCCATTGATGCAAAGGAGCGCATTTTCCGTGTCGGCGGGCGCGAAGTGCGCGAAGGCGAGATCATCACTATCGATGGTTCATCGGGCGAAGTGATGTTCGGCGAAGTCGCCACCGTCCAGCCGGAATTGTCGGGCGATTTTGCCGCACTGATGGTCTGGGCGGATGCCGCGCGGCGGATGAAGGTGCGCGCCAATGCTGAAACGCCTGCCGATTGCCGGATCGCGCGCGATTTCGGCGCGGAAGGCGTAGGGCTTTGCCGCACCGAACATATGTTCTTCGAGGCGAACCGGATCACGTCCGTCCGGCAGATGATTCTGGCCGAGGATGAGGCCGGTCGTCGCGCGGCTCTGGCAAAGTTGCTTCCAGAACAGCGGGCGGACTTCAAAGGGATATTTGAAGTCATGGCGGGGCTTCCCGTCACCATTCGCCTGCTCGATCCGCCTCTCCACGAGTTTCTGCCGACCGAGGAACATGATTTTTCCGATGTGGCCGAAGCGGCCGGTGTGGGCATCGAAATCCTGAAACGCCGCGCCGCCGAACTGCACGAGTTCAATCCGATGCTTGGCCATCGCGGGTGCAGGCTGGGCGTAACCTATCCCGAGATCTACGAGATGCAGGCCCGCGCGATATTCGAAGCCGCCTGCGATCTTGAGGTTTCGCCCATCCCCGAAGTGATGGTTCCACTCGTCGGGACAAGACGCGAACTCGAACTGATGAAGGACGTAATCGACCAAACCGCCGAAGCCGTGTTCGCCGAGCGCGGCAAGCGGATCGAATATCTGGTCGGGACAATGATCGAGCTTCCACGGGCGGCGCTGATGGCAGGGGAGATTGCCGAGGTCGGCGCCTTTTTCAGTTTTGGCACAAATGATTTGACCCAGACGACTTTGGGCGTCAGCCGCGACGATGCGAGACGGTTCCTGACCCAATATGTCGACAAGGGCATTTACGCGCAGGATCCGTTTGTGAGCCTCGATATCGATGGCGTCGGTCAACTCGTCCAGCTCGCCGCCGAACGCGGACGCGCAACCCGGCCCGATATCAAGCTGGGCATTTGCGGCGAACATGGCGGCGATCCGGCATCGATCCACTTTTGCGAGCGCGTCGGACTCGACTATGTCTCGGCAT
>JANLST010000312.1:0-5129 GCA_031362505.1 Sphingomonadales bacterium | reverse complement strand
TGGCTGGCGGGTGGGCACAATGGATTGTCCAACGCAGAAGACCCGCTGAAACCCGAAGACCCCTACCCTCGCGTCAAGGCCTTGCGTGAAACCATGCGCGAAGGCGGCATTTCCGACGAAACGCCAATCGTGATGGCAGGTGGCGTCTGGAACCTCAAGGAATGGGCGCACTGGATTGACAATCCCGAACTTGGCCAGATCGCCTTCCAATTCGGCACGCGTCCTTTGCTCACCAAGGAAAGCCCCATTCCGCAAGGGTGGAAGGACCGGCTGATGACGCTGGAGGACGGCGATGTCCTGCTCCACAAATTCTCGCCCACCGGTTTCTATTCGAGCGCCGTGCGCACCCCGTTCCTGCGCAATCTCGAGGCGCGCTCGGATCGCCAGATCCCCTATTCGCGCGAACAGGCGGGCGATCACACGCATCAGCTTGATGTGGGCGTGAAAGGCAAGAACTACTGGGTAACGCGTGGCGATCTGCTTCGTGCGCGTGAATGGTTCGGACAGGGTTTTACAGCGGCCTTGAAGACGCCGGACAATACGCTTGTGTTCGTCACCGTTCCCGAACGCGACATGATCCGCAAGGATCAGACCGACTGCATGGGATGTCTTTCGCATTGCGGGTTTTCATCATGGAAAGATCATGATGATTACACCACGGGATATCTGGCGGATCCGCGAAGCTTCTGCATCCAGAAAACGCTTCAGGACATCGCACATGGCGGCCCGGTCGATGAAAACCTCATGTTCGCGGGGCACGCCGCATTCCGCTTCAAGAAAGACCCGTTTTATTCCAATGGCTTTGTGCCGACGGTAAAACAGTTGGTTGATCGCATCCTGACCGGGGATTGAGGCTTTTCGATAAAGCTGCCCACCTCTCGCATTGCGATGAATGCGGAGTCGGTTCGTCTACTTTGCCGCTTTCATGGGTCGATCTTTCGTCCATCCCATGCGATCAAATGGCCCGAGTCTTCCGCCACGAGTTGAGCAATGACAGACAACAAATGTTGGGCCGCCTGCTCCGGGGTGAACAGTTTTTCTGGCGCAACCCGAAGTTGGAACGGTTCGGAAAGTGCCGTATCCACCGTCCCGGGATGCAGCGTTACGGCAATGGCGTTCGCATTTCGCGCGCTTAGCTCAATCGCGAAGTTTCGAACGATCATGTTCAGCGCGGCCTTGGATGCACGATAGGCATGCCACCCGCCAAGCCTGTTGTCGCCTGTTGATCCAACCCGGGCAGAGAGAGCGGCAAAGACGCTCCGTTCATTCCGGTTCAACAGGGGCAGGAAGTGTTTGCCAACCAGGGCCGGCCCGGTCGCATTGATCGCAAACGCACGCTGATATGCCTCGGGACGCTGCATACGCCAGGACTTTTCCGGCTGGAAGCCTGGCCCCTCATGCAGGAGGCCGGTTGCGACGAGAACAAGATCCAAAGGCCCGTCTTTCGCAATTATTTCTGCGGCTTCCGAGAGACTGTTTTCATCCTCCAGATCAAAAAGGAAGGGCGTTTCACGCGGATCCGAAGCCGAGACAGGCGCTCGAGACCCTGCGTAAATCTGGCCAATGGCGGGATCTTCTTTCAGACGTTGTACCAACGCTCGCCCAATCCCGCCGGACGCACCGAATACGCAGACCCGCTTGGTGCCCAGGAGTTGATCAGGCATTTTTCAAAAGAGCCATCTGGACGTTACCGGATTGCGCGCTGGATATACGGTCTGATCTTCAGAAATCGGCCGTAAAGATATTCAAGAACTGCAAGAACAACGCTGTTTCGCGCAACAAGGCCAAGCGGCCGTAGTGTCGGAATCGCGCGCCACATCGCTGCAAACGCAGCCGCACCCGAGAGCATCCTGCCATCCTCACTCGCGTGGAATCGCGAAAGCAGGTCGTTCCGATCGATCGGGCAAACCACCTCGTCCGTGGCTGCGTCAACGAATGTGATCGCATTCCCATTGTCCAGCTTGCGCATCAGGGCAATCTCGCGCGTACACAATGGACACGCTCCGTCGTACCAAATGACCAACTCCTTTGGACGGGAGGCCATCAGATTAGCCAGATCTCGATAGGGAAACCATCAACACGACCACAATAATCGCTGCCCCTTGAAAGAGCAGGCGGTTTGTCATCATCCTGTTCTGCTGGACGCTGGAAGCACTCACTCCGCCGCTGGGATTCTTGAGGTCAATTTCAGTCGCTTTCAAAAAGGCTATGAGCCCGCGGATCAGGGACACCGTGGCCCCCAACGCCAGGAGAATAATCACGATTACGAAAAAAGTTGTCATGACGACGCTGTTCCTTTTTTGAGGGTCGCGGCCAGTTATGAAGACTGCAAATGTCTGACATTGGCCTCAGTGAATTTTACCAAGGCGCATAACAAGACGCTGAAATGCTTTGTTCGTTTTGCGTAGCGCTATTCCCAGGGGCCAGCTCCGAGAGGGGATGGAGCGACACCTGAGGCGACTTTCCTATGAGAACTCGGCAAGGCTGTCGACATCACCTTTGGTATAGGCCGTTCGCAGAATTATGGCGCGTTCGCGAAGTTCAAAGTCCCGCCTCAACGGCAATCCGGATCGCGTCGGCGGTCGTCGAAGCCCCCAGTCGTTGCATCAAAAGCGCACGGTGCATTTTTACCGTCTGTTCACTAAGGCCCAATGTGAAGGCAATCTGCTTGTTCAAATGGCCTGTCGCCATCTGCTCCAGCACCTCGCGCTGACGAGGCGTCAACGCCTTCACCAGCATTGCTGCTGCCATCCGGCGGCTTGAATTGGGGATTGGTGTGTCCGCTTCCAACTCCACTTGAGACCCAAGAAAATATTCAAGTTCACCCGCTTCGTCGAATATCGGTGCGACCAGAACAGCATTGCGAAACGGCGTGCCGTCGCGTTTGTAATTCAATATCTCGACAAGGACGGGTCGATGCTTGCGCACCCCGCTGCGGATCGTCTCGGTAAGCCAGGGCTCGGTCGCGGGACCGGCAAGAAAACGGCAATTGCGACCGACGATTTCGTCTTCTCCATAGCCCGTCAATGCAATGAACGATGCATTGCACGCAATGATCGGGTTGTCCTTGAGGCGAGGGTTACTGATCACCGACGCGATCGGACTATCTACGATAAGCGCTTTCAAACGCGCAGTCACGCCGCTCGCCTGGGTCAATTCTGTCCCTCAGTTCCATTTGTTCGAGTGACGCGATAACTAACACATTGCTGCCTGCGTTCAACTATCGGATGATGCCAGCGCGCTTTGAGTCGACGGCATAGCTGGTTCCAAACCGTATTGCGCCGCTCGATCCCGACCGCAGTATCCCGCAGACTCGGCCTGACGGGGGATTTCGGCTTCGATTTGCTGATGGGTAAGCGATTCAAAAGAGCCTACAAGAACGCAAGCAACCAGGTCATAATCCCGATGCCGACCGAAAGAATGGTCCGCAACCACAGGACGGCACCAGAAATCAAATCCAGTGCCCGTAGTCTGATGTCCACGATCGGAGAAACGATCAGGGCTGTTCCAAGAACCGCCAGCGAAGGCCAGGGCCAGAGGCCCCCGACCATCCAGGGTATCCCGGTTGCCAGGGCGATCAGCGATCGGCGCTACGGCAGCAGGATACGCCCATTGAGGCGCTTTTGGCTGCGTAGACGCCACACCCCACCAGACACCACCAACGAAGCTGAGAATAAGGGCAGAATAGAAAAACCCGGCACTCAGGGCCGCAAATCGCCAAGTCGGACTAAGCGCGGCGAGCACAGCGAATGCCTGGGGCGCAATGCCCGCAAACCCCAGAAGACGGGCTGGCCGAGGAATATCGTCCCACGCGAAACGCATGCTGGCGCTGGTCATTCCGTCCTGCTTTTGACCTGAGAGCTTGTTCAATAGCCCATCAGGCTCATGACTTCCTTGCGGCTGCGATGGTCATCCAGAAAGCAGCCGAGAAGCCGTGACGTCGTCATACCCACACCCGGCGTGCGAACGCCTCGACCGGTCATGCAGCCATGCTGCGCCTCGATCACGACGGCCACGCCATGAGGATCAAGATGATCCCAGATGCACTGGGCGACCTGGGCTGTCAGGCGTTCCTGGACCTGCAAGCGTCTTGCAAACCCCTGAAGAACACGCGCCAGCTTCGAAATGCCGACGACACGGTCCTTTGGCATATAAGCGATGCTCGCCTTTCCGGTAATGGGCGCCATATGGTGCTCACAGTGAGACTGGAAGGGTATATCCTTGAGGACGACGACGGAATCATAGCCCCCGACCTCTTCAAATGTGCGCACCAGATAATGCGAAGGGTCTTCGCCATATCCCGAACAATATTCCCGCCACGCTCGTGCGACGCGCATTGGCGTGTCGACAAGGCCTTCGCGGTCCGGATTTTCGCCTGTCCATTCGATCAAGGTTCGAATTGCCGCTTCCACTCTGGGTGGAACATACTCTTTGTCCACGTGCGTGAAAACGTCGACATCATAATCAGCCATCTGATATACCTTGATCTTCCAATAGGCGTCTTAGCCCAGTGAAATGCGCAAGTTCGATGGCTTATACAAGTGAACTTTAGTCCATGTTGACTGCGCGAATTACCTCGGCAAACGCAATGCACGTCGACCAGACTGCGGCAAAAATTCTAGCGGGGAAGTTCGCTTTCACCCATGAGGTGGAGGTCGACGGCGCGTGCGCATTGGCGACCCTCTCGAATGGCCCAGACAACAAGGCTTTGGCCGCGTCGCATATCGCCACAGGCAAAGATTCCCTCCTTGCTGGTGCCATACGCCATCGTGTTGGCCGCGACGTTTCCGCGCGAATCGAGCGTTACCTCGGTCTGCTCGACAAAGCCCATCTTGCGTGGTCCCACAAAACCCATTGCGAGGAAAATCAAATCCGCTTTCACGGTGAACTCGCTGCCGGGTATTTCGCGCATCTGGCCTTCGACCCATTCAATACGAATGCATTCGAGGCCTTCAACCGTGCCGTTGGTGCCAACGACGCGTTTGGTCAGGATCGACCAGTCCCGGCTGCAACCCTCTTCATGGCTTGACGATGTGCGAAGCTTCATCGGCCAATCCGGCCAGACCAGCGATTTGTTTTCCTTCTCTGGAGGTTTGGGCATGATCTCGATCTGCGTGACAGATGCCGCG
>JANLST010000306.1:0-7136 GCA_031362505.1 Sphingomonadales bacterium | reverse complement strand
CTCATACCACCCACCGGCCTGCACAAACGCTGAACAATAATATTTGGAAATCAGGCCGAACGGCTCTTCACCATGCGATAGATGGCAAGGAGAGCAATGGCACCGACGGTGGCACCGATCCAGCCTGCACCTTCGCCTGCGCTGTAGAAGCCGACAGCCTGACCGATAAAGCCGGCAAGCAATGCGCCTGCTATGCCGAGCAGGATGGTAACGATGAAGCCTCCTGGATCCTTTCCGGGCATGACAAGTTTGCCAAGAACACCAGCAACAGCGCCAATAATGATCCAGCCAATAAATCCCCTATCCATTGCACGTCTCCCCTCGGTTGTGAAAATATGGTAAACCACCGTGTATCGCCTTGCAGACTGGGTCGCAAGACTTTCGGAAAACGGCAGAAACGGGCGAAATCTATTGCGCGGTGCAGCAAATTGAGGCATGGGCGCTCGGTGGCCGAGGGATGGCGAGCCGCTAATCAGAACTTGAGGCTGGTGACTTATTGGTGTAATACAGTCATCGGAATAGAGACTTTGCCTGCGGTTCAGGCCTGAAAGCGGAATTATTATGAACTTCGAATCAACCATCGCACGCCGGACATCCGATATGGACTACCTGACGGATGACGAAATTTCAGCAAGGCGCAAGCGCCGCAATCTGATTATTGCGGCGGTCGTTTTGCTTGCCGTGCTTTTGGCCGCCTATTTTGCTTTTGGCCGCGGTGGAAACGCCGGTGCTGGAGGGGCGGGTGATGCTGACAAGCAGGCCCCACGCGTGACAATTGTGGTGCCAGGCCGGACCAGTGTTTCGAACGTGATCACCGCGACAGGAACACTTGGTGCAAGACGCGAAATGCCCGTTGGTGTTGTGGGTGAAGGCGGGATGGTGAGCCGCGTCTGGGTTGAACCGGGAGACTGGGTCCAGCAGGGGCAGGTTCTGGCTTCGATCGAGCGTTCGGTCCAATCCCAGGAAGCCAACCAGCTTTCTGCAAATGTGGTCGTGGCCCAGGCCGATGCGCGCCTCGCCCAATCCGAACTGGATCGTGCCAGTGCGCTGGTTGCACGCGGTTTCATTTCCAAGGCAGATATTGATCGAAAGACCGCGACTCGCGATGCCGCTCGCGCCCGAGTCGCAGTTGCCCAAGCCCAATTGGGGGCTGGCAAGGCCCGCATCGGTCGGCTGGACATTCGTGCGCCAGCGGGGGGGCTTGTTTTGACCCGGACAATCGAGCCCGGCCAGGTTGTCGGCCCCGGTTCCGGTGTCTTGTTTCGTTTGGCCCGTGGTGGCGAAATGGAGCTCAAGGCCCAGCTTGCCGAAGCCGATCTGGCGCGCATGAACGTCGGCTTTGCTGCCAAGGTCACACCGGTTGGAACGCCATCCGTCTTCAATGGCCAGATCTGGCAATTGTCACCGGTTATCGATCCGCAGGCACGACAGGGAATTGCGCGAATTGCGCTGGCGTATGACAAGGCGCTTCGTCCCGGTGGTTTTGCAACGGCCCAGATCATGAGCGGGACAGTCGACGCGCCACTTTTGCCGGAATCGGCTGTGCAAAGCGACGACAAGGGCAATTTCGTGCTGTTGGTTGACAGGAAAAACAAGGTTGAGCGGCGCGACATCAAGGTCGGGTCGGTCACCGATACTGGCATTCCGATCACGGCAGGCCTGACCGGCAATGAACGGATTGTGCTGAGTGCGGGGGCATTTCTCAATCCAGGCGAAACGGTCATCCCTGAACGGGTCAAGAATACGAAGTAAGGGCGACCGAGCATGAACTTTCGTAACATTTCCGCCTGGTGCATCCGCAACCCGGTGCCACCGATTGTCCTGTTCCTTGCGCTACTGCTGGCCGGCGTCGTCAGCTTTATGTCGCTGGACGTCAATGACAATCCGGACATCGAGTTTCCCGGCGCACTGGTGATTGTCAGTCAGCCGGGTGCTGCACCGCCAGAGTTGGAAAAGCAGGTCACCCAGATCGTTGAGGCCTCTCTGCGATCGATCAACGGTGTTGACGAGATCAATTCGACAGTCCGGGAAGGATCGTCTTCGACTTTTGTCCAGTTCGCGCTGGGCACCGACATTGATCGCGGCGTCAACGACATTCGTGACGCGTTGACAAAAGTGCGCAGTGACCTGCCGGACGGTATACTTGAGCCCCAGGTTGAGCGTCAGGTTACGTCAGGCGACCCGATTGCCTATATTTCGGCGGAAGCTGTCGACATGACGATCGAGCAGCTCAGCTGGTATGTTGACGACGTCGTGATCAAGCGGCTGCAAGCCATTCCAGGAATGGCAGCGGTGTCGCGTGGTGGTGGCGTCAGTCGCGAAATTCGCGTTATTCTTGATCCGACCAAACTTCAGGCGCTTGGCATCACAGCAGCGCAGGTCAACAGCCAGTTGAGGCAGGTCAACCTGAACGCGGCTGGAGGGCGCACCGAGATCGCGGGCTCAGAGCAGTCGCTTCGCGTCCTTGGTAACGCGCGCAACGCCTATAATCTTGGTGATGCTGACATTGCGATCGGTGGCGGTCGGACGATCAAGCTATCGAGCATTGCAGAAGTGCGCGACCTTTATGCCGAACAACGTAATCTGGGGGTTATGGACGGACGGCAGGTGCTATCTTTCGCTATTCAGCGTGCAAAGGGCGCGTCAGATGTCAAGGTCTTCGAAGCGGTTCAAAAAGAACTGGCCGCGATCCACAAGGAAAATCCGAAGATAAAATTCACTGAGCTGTTCACGTCTGTCAACTACACCAAGGCACAGTACAAAAGTTCGCTGACATCAATGATCGAAGGGGCGGTGCTCGCCGTCCTTGTGGTTTTCCTGTTCCTGCGCGATCGGCGCGCGACACTGATTTCTGCTATCGCCATACCGCTGTCTGCAATCCCGACCTTCTGGTTCATGGATCTGCTCGGATTCAGCCTTAATACAATTTCGATGTTGGCGCTCAGCCTGGTTGCGGGCGTTCTTGTGGACGATGCGATCGTGGAGATCGAAAATATCGTCCGGCACATGCGGATGGGCAAATCTGCCTATCAGGCATCGATTGATGCCGCCGACGAAATTGGTCTGGCCGTGGTCGCCACAACGTTTTCGATTGTAGCGGTTTTCCTGCCAGTCGGTCTTATGCCCGGCGTTTCAGGGCAATTTTTCAAGAATTTCGGATTCACGGTCGTTGCCGCAGTGCTCATGAGCCTTGGTGTCGCGCGGATGATCACGCCGATGCTTGCGGCCTATTTCCTCAAGGCACATGGCGAAGCCACGCATGGCGAAGGCTGGATGATGGATCGTTACATGACCATATTGCGCTGGTCGCTTGGTCATCGTCGCTGGATCGTGTTTGCCGGTTTTGTGTCTCTGGTCACGACCGGACTGACGATGGCATCGCTACCGTTCACGTTCCAGCCGACGCTCGATTTTGACTATAGTTCGGTCCGCGTCTCGATGGTGCCGGGGTCCACACTCAAACAGACCCGAGATGTGACCGACAGGATCCAGAGCATGCTCAAAAAGGACGCGCCGGAAGTCGTAGCGGCCTTTGCAAGAATTGATCCAGCCAGGGCGAGTGTCTATCTCAGGCTTTCCCATGATCGCGACATGACGAGCGACGAATTTGAAAAGAAATGGGCAAAGCGCTTCCAGGAGATACCGGACGCACGCGTCACGTTCCAGTCGCAAAATGGGGGGTTTTCGGGTCGCGACATCACGATAACTCTGGGCAGCAGCGATCCCGAAAAGCTGCTTGAAACCGCGCGCAGGATCAATGAAGAAATGAAGGGCGTGAAGGAGATTGTTGCGCCGCGCATCAACGGCGATCTGCAACGTCCCGAAATCCTCATCAAGCCGCGCGCCGATCTTGCGGCATCAATGGGCGTGACGACGGCCGCGCTCTCCCAAACCATCCGCATCGCGACCATTGGCGACATTGATCAAAACAGCGCAAAATTTTCTCTGGCTGATCGTCAGGTTCCGATTCGCGTCACCTTGTCTGAAGCATCGCGGCGCGCCCTTTCGACGATAGAAAATTTGCCGGTTCCAACAGCGATGGGTGGTTCGGTGCCTTTGAAGACCGTCGCAGAGATCAGCTTTGGTGCCGGCCCGACGACGATCGAGAGGACGAACCAGAACCGGCGTATTTCTATCGGTGCCGATCTTGCGGTGAATCCTGAAACCGGGAAGCCGTTTGTTTCCAGCGAAGCCAATGAGAAAATTGACGCCCTGCCGAGCATGAAGAATCTGCCGATGGGTGTCAGCAAACTGACGATTGGTCAGGCAAAGTGGCAAGCGGAAATGGTCACAAACTTCCTCGTTGCGGTCGTTACCGGCATAGCATCGGTATTTGCGGTGCTCGTGTTGCTCTATCGCCGCTTCATACCTCCGCTCGTCAATATGGGATCGCTCCTGCTCGCGCCACTCGGCGGTGTGCTGGCACTGAAGCTGGCAGGCATGCCGATTTCCATGCCTGTCCTGATCGGGATGCTAATGCTGTTCGGCATTGTCGCCAAAAACTCGATCCTGCTCGTGGATTTTGCAATTGAGGAGATGGATAAGGGCGTCGATACGTTCACAGCGATCATGGATGCAGGGCACAAGCGGGCCCAGCCGATCGTCATGACAACGGTGGCGATGGTTGCGGGCATGGTTCCGACCGCCATTGCGCTGACTGGAGACGGCAGTTTTTCACAGCCGATGGGTGTCACGGTGATCGGCGGCCTAATCGTGTCGACGATTCTCACGCTCTTGATTGTTCCAGCCTCATTCAGCCTTGCGGTGGGTGCAGAGGCGCAGGTTGGGCCCTGGCTCTCCTACTGGCTGACGACCGGTGGGGATGGGGAACAGCCGTCACGCCCGCCTCGGCTATTGGCCAAGGGTTTCTGGCGGCGGCTGGGCGGCCGGTTCCGGCGGCGTCCCGATGACGCCATCCAGCCGGCCGAGTAGTCTCAATAGCGGCTGAACGTCACACACTGTTCAAGGCACCCGTCCGGTTTCCGGTGCAGAACGGGGCGACGGGCATGAAGCGTATGGCCACTGGCATGCTGGTGGTCATGGCAGGCATTTACCTGATCGCTCGATTGTTCGTCGACGTCCACCCGTCGGTTGGATTTGTGAAAGCCTTTGCGGAAGCGGCCATGGTGGGCGGGTTGGCAGATTGGTTTGCCGTCACGGCCCTGTTCCGCCATCCGCTTGGGTTGCCGATCCCGCACACCGCCATCATCCCGCGTAACAAGGACCGGATTGGCAATACGCTGGCGCAATTCCTGAAAGACAATTTCCTTACGCCTGCGGTTGTCGCGCGGAGGATGCGCAATATGGACGTGGCAGCAGCAGCGGGCCGTTTCCTGGCAGATCCCGATCATGGCGGGGCAGGTCGTCTGCGTGAAGGCGCTTCGCGCCTCTTGGCCGACCTTTTGGAAGCGCTGGACGACAACAGGCTTGGCGGCATGGCAAAGAGTGCGATTGCAAACCGCATCCGCGCATTGGAAGTGTCTCCGTTGCTTGGCCAGTCTCTCGAAGCGGCGATGGCCGAAGGCCGGCATATCCCGCTGCTCGACGGGATTATCAATCGCGCAGCCTTGATCGTTGCCTCGAACGAGGAGATTATCAGGGAGATGGTGCATGAGCGCGCCGGGCGCATCCTGCGCTGGACGGGGCTTGACGAGAATGTCGCCGAAGCGGTTATCAGCGGACTGAACAAGCTGCTTTATGACATGGCCGATTATCCGGATCATCCGCTGCGCCAGCGGGTCAACGACTTACTCTCCGATCTGGGCCATGACCTCCAATATGATCCTGACATGCAGGCAAAGGTCGCGCGGCTGAAGGATGAAATTGTCGACAATCCGGCAATGCAACGCTGGATCGATGGGCTGTGGGAGCAGGCGCGTGGGGCATTGCTTCAGGCTGCGCGCGATCCCGATCGCACAATGGCGGGCAAGTTCGGGGAGGCACTGCGGCAATTGGGCACCACGCTGCAGCAAGACGCGGGGTTGCGTGATACGATCAACCGCTTTGCGCGCCGCACGACGGTTGGTGCGACGGCAAGTTATGGCGATAACATCGTTCGGCTGGTGTCAGATACGGTCCGTGGCTGGGATACCAGTCGCGTCACCGAACGTGTTGAAAACGCGGTTGGTCGTGATCTCCAGTACATCCGTATCAATGGTACGCTGGTGGGCGGGTTGGTCGGCCTCACCCTCCATGCGATTGACGTCCTGCTTTAGTACAAAGCGGCACTGGAATATTTGTATCCCGGTCGACCTGGCAAGCGATCAGTTCGGCCAATAGACATATTCATCGCCCTTCATGAAGGGCTCGCCCGCCGTTTTGTCGATCGAAATGGCGGATTCCAAGGAATAGGGGTAAAGCGGCGGCTTGCGTCCCTTTTGGTGTGCTGCGAGCAGCGCCTTGAGCGCGGCCAGTTTGGCCGGATTTGACCCTGCAAGATTGAACCGCTCGGTCGGATCGACCTTGAGGTTGAACAGCCAGCTCTTTTTCTGCTTGCCGTCGACCTGCAGCTTCCAGTCGCCAGCACGGACGACCTGATAATATCCGCTTTGCCAAAACAGGGCGTCATTGGGGTGAGAGATTGTGCCCGTGCCCATTGCAGCGGGCAGCATGTCGCGACCGTCAATCTCGACACCCTTGGGCAACGCCGCGCCGCCCGCTTCGGCGAGCGTCGGCATGACGTCGATATGCGCGACCGGCGTATTGATGAGGGTACCCGGCTTGATTTTGGCCGGCCACTTCAAAAACATCGGCACGCGGATGCCACCTTCAAAAAGCGTGATTTTCCAGCCGCGATACGGCCGATTGACTTCGGGAAGGTCGATATAGCCGGCTCCACCATTATCACTTGAGAAAACGATGATCGTATTATCGGCCAACCCTTCCTGCTCAAGCTTCTGGCTGATCCGACCGACACTGCGATCCAATGCACGCAGCATTGCAGCATAAACCCGCAAGCGATGCGGTTTGATGTCGCCAACAGCGTCATAATCTGCCTTTGTTGCCTGCAACGGGGTATGGATGCCCCAATGGGCAAGGTAGAGGAAGAAGGGGCGGTTCTTGTTTGCCCCGATGACTTTCAATGTTTCATCGGTCCAATAGTCAGTCAGGTAACCGCCTGGCTCAAACGGTTTGCT
>JANLST010000295.1:0-5933 GCA_031362505.1 Sphingomonadales bacterium | reverse complement strand
CCGCGAATAGCTCTGGAGAGAGCAAGGAAAGCGGCTAGAATCAGTGCAGAAATCGGGGCAGCCCAATCGACGACGGCAGAACGAAGGTCGGTTGGACCATCCCGCCAGGGCCAATGACCATGTGCATTTCGATGCTGAGTTCGGTCGGCGCTTTTCTGTATTCGTTGACACCGAAGAGGAGTTTGACTGGACTCGCCCGCGTTCGCGAGAAGCCATCAGCACGAGCACCATTCGCCATTTGCCCGAATTCCAGCGCCTCATGGACGCGCATGGTGTGCGCCCCTGCTACCTGATCGACTATCCGGTTGCGGACAACGCCCGGGCGCGCGACGTGCTGAGTGGTCTTTATGCAGATCATACCTGCGAAATAGGCACGCAACTTCATCCATGGGTAAATCCACCAAATGATGAAGAGCTCAATAGTTTCAATAGCTTTGTGGGCAATCTTCCCGAAGACCTTGAAAGAGAAAAACTCTCGCTGTTGACCGAACGGATTGCTTCAATCACGAATGGAACGCGGCCCACAGTCTATCGCGCGGGACGTTACGGGGTAGGGCCCAACACCGCGAAACTGCTTGAGGACGAAGGCTATCGGGTCGATACCTCCGTGCGGCCCCATTTTGATTACAGCAATGAAGGCGGGCCAAGCTTCCTCAAATACGACGCGCGCCCCTTTTGGGCCGGCCCGACGGGGAACTTGCTCGAACTGCCGCTGGGGGCGACTTATACCGGCCAATTGCGACGCTATGGTCGATGGTTGATTGGTGATGGCCGCCGAAACGAGAATCGGACGGCAAGCCTTGCACGTTTCGGCCTTGTTGCGAGGGTTGCGTTGACGCCCGAAGACATGCCTATTGAAGATGTGAAACAGGCCATTGATTGGATGCTGCGCGACGGGATCCAATTTTTCAGCTTTTCGTTTCACTCGCCGTCTCTGGCCCCGGGTCATACGCCCTATGTTCGCAACTCGGCTGATTTGAGCCAATTTTATAATTGGTGGGACAAGATATTGTCGTTTCTCGCGCTTAAAAACATAAAACCGATTGCGGTTGGAGACGTCGTTGAAGCGGCATGGCGCGCCCGATCGGAGCAGAACTGAACTTGCGCGCATCGCCTTTGCTCCGCTAACGCGCAGGCGAGAACGGGCGTGGGCCTGTAGCTCAATGGTAGAGCCGGCCGCTCATAACGGCTTGGTTGGGGGTTCGAATCCCTCCGGGCCCACCAATTTCCCTTGCAGTCTGCTCAATGCCCGCCTAGGCGGCACCGCGTCGGGGAGTGGCGCAGCCTGGTAGCGCATCTGTTTTGGGAACAGAGGGTCGCAGGTTCGAATCCTGTCTCCCCGACCAACTCCTCTCCCTGATCGCGGTTGGCATTGCCATGAATGGGAGGTGTTGAGGGTGGCTAACAAGCACGGGCTAAGGGCGACATGGCTCACGATTCACAAATGGCTCGGAATTACGTTAGCACTTCTGATTATACCGCTTTCGTTGAGCGGATCGGCTTTGGTCTGGCCTGATTGGCTCGACGATGCGGCCAATCCCCAACGGCAGATTGCGGGAAATGGGGAGGCCGTTCTAACGCCGTCCGTCTATATTCGGGCCGCCCACTCCAGACTCGATGCAGGTTCGGCCATATCGTCACTTCGTTTCAGGGATGGCGGGGCAGCCATAGCTGTCTCAGGAAGTAACTCGGATTCTCAGCGCACGAGGATCTGGATCGACCCCGCAAATGGCGAAGTGCTTGATGCGGCTGCAGAAAATGCAGGCCTCCAACGACTACTGCATGACTTTCATGCCAGCATGTTTATCCCGCGTGTCGGGCACTTGGCTGTCGGATTGCTGGGCGTGGCGATGCTCATCTCCTCTCTCTCAGGTTTGTGGCTCTGGTGGCCCACGGCGGGAACTGTCCTCCGGGCACTGCGCTGGCGTCGCGCAAACGACAGTTTCACGAACCTTCATCATCAAGTGGGATTCTGGTTCTGCCTTCCACTCGGTATGCTATCCTTTACTGGCATTTGGATCGTCTTTTCTCCCTTTTTTGCTGCGATGTCCGTTGGTGCTCAACAGGACAAGGCGGAGAATCTTGCCCGATGGTTCGCAAAACCTATCGTTGCAACATCAATCAGTGTTGATGCGGCAGCAGCGGCTGCGCTTGCCAACAAGCCTGGCAGGTTGGTTTCTGTTGTCTGGCCGACCGATTTCGAAGCCAAATGGCGATTTGAGGTCGAGAATTCGGGCGAAATCACCAAAATGTCTATTATCGACGCAACCGGTGAGACCAAACGGGCCGGCGATCAGGAGGCAGGCGGCAGCGGCAGCCTCATCGAGCGGATGCACGCTGGATCTGGAATGGGTCTTCCTTGGCAGATTGCGATCTTTTTCGGCGGGCTGATGCCCTTGTTGCTTGGCGTAACGGGGCTTGTGATGTGGTGGCGAAGCCGGGGCTGGCGCGCGGACGTTGAGCGCCGAATGAAAGACAGAACGCTCGACTAGAGATCGAAGGCCACGCCTTGGGCCAAAGGGAGTTCAGACGAGAAATTTATGGTGCTGGTCTGTCGGCGCATATAGGCTTTCCAGCTGTCCGATCCTGATTCACGCCCGCCGCCGGTTTCCTTTTCGCCGCCGAAGGCCCCTCCTATTTCTGCGCCAGAAGTGCCAATGTTCACATTTGCAATGCCACAATCACTTCCAGCGGAGGAGAGGAAGCGCTCGGCCTCACGCATATCAGTCGTAAAAATGCTCGAAGACAGACCTTGGGACACGGCGTTGTGCATTGCCAGCGCGTCTTCAAGGTTGGAGTAACGGAATGCATATAGGATTGGCGCAAATGTCTCCGCGAGGACTGGGCCACAATGCGAAGGCAATTCAACAATTGCGGGCCGGACATACACTCCATCCCTGACAAGCCGTTCGCCGCCGCTCACCTCTCCTCCAGCCGCCTTTGACGCCGCAATCGCCGCGCTCATGTGATGAAATGCCGGCTCGTCGATCAGGGGGCCAACGAGCGTTGCAGGGTCACGTGGATCACCAATGGCAATCGATGACGCCGCCGACCGCATTCGAGCAACAAAGCCGTCATAGAGGCTCTGGTGGACGAACAACCGTCTCAATGACGTACAGCGCTGGCCGGTCGTGCCCATGAACCCGAATGCGCACGCTCGAAGTGCAAGCTCCAAGTCGGCTGACGGCGTCACAATTGAAGCATTGTTGCCACCGAGTTCAAGGAGCGATCGACCGAAACGTCGCGCGACTCGTTCGCCCACAATGCGGCCCATTGGCGTACTGCCAGTGGCCGACACGAGAGAGACGTCGGGATGATCAACCAGAACTGCGCCGATCGATGCTCCACCGATCAGCAGTGTCGAAAGGCCTGGCGGAGCATCTGACCCGAACTCTGCTTCGGTCTCAGCAAAGATAGACTGCACTGCCATCGCTGTCAGCGGAGTTTTTTCTGACGGTTTCCACACAACGGGATTTCCGCAGATCAACGCCAAGGCGGCGTTCCAGGACCACACCGCAACAGGGAAGTTGAACGCCGAAATCACTCCGACGACCCCCAATGGGTGCCAGCTTTCCATCATTCGGTGGCCTGGGCGCTCACTCGCAATGGTCAAGCCGTGAAGTTGTCGGGAAAGACCCACGGCAAAGTCGCAAATGTCGATCATTTCCTGAACTTCGCCAAGGCTTTCGGAGATTGGCTTGCCGCACTCTATGGTAACAAGTCGAGCGAGGTCTTGCTTGCGCGTGCGCAAGCGCATTCCCAGCAAACGGACAAATTCTCCTCTGCGCGGGGCGGGAACGTTGCGCCATTTCAGGAAGGCAAGATGCGCGGCCTCGATCGCTGAAATGGCCTCTTCCTTCGTGGTTTGACGAACCGTGGCAATTTCTCGCCCGTCGATCGGGCTGTTGACGGACATTTCGCCAAGCGGAGACAAGCCGAAGCCGGTGATCAAGTCGCGCGCTTCGTTCGCTGGGCTCATGGTCACGGCTGGCTGCTGTTGGACGTTGGAGCTGGGGCAGCGGTGCCAGATGCAGCGCCTTCGGCCATCGCATCGTTCTTGATTTCCAGGATCAACTGGTCGGTTGTCGCGTTGGCGGCCCGCTCAAAGGATTCAGCCTGGTTGGCTATCGCGGCTTCGTCGCTTTCGGACGCTTGTCGGCCACACGCGGCAAGCAACAGGCAAAATATCAATGCGCCCTTCATTTGCGACCTCCTGTCACCCCGTGTTCTCCGCCGCACAGGCAATCGGCTTCCCGTCAGTATGCTGGCTAACCCGTTCGCTGACGTTTGCCAATGGCATGGCAGTTCGCTAGGGAACCGCCAAATGATGCATATGCGTCACCCTGGACTTGTTTCGGGGTCCATGAGCACAGAAGCCTGCCTTCATCATCGTGGTTATGGATGCTGAAACAAGTTCAGCATGACGATGAAACTTTGAACTGAAAGACCGACCCAATGGCCGTCCAATACTCTTATGTCATGAAGGGTCTGACCAAGACCTTCCCGGGCGCTGCAAAGCCCATCCTCAACAATATCCATCTCCAGTTCCTGCCCGGCACCAAGATTGCGATTATTGGCGTCAACGGCGCGGGTAAATCGACCCTGATGAAGATTATGGCGGGTTACGACACCGAGTTTTCGGGAGAAGCCTGGGCTGCAGAAGGCTGTCGCGTTGGCTATCTTGCACAGGAGCCGCAGCTCAACCCCAAGAAGACGGTGCTTGAGAATGTGAAAGACGGCGTCCGCGACGTTGCTGACATGGTCGACCGGTTCAACGAGATTTCGGCGCTGATGGCGGAGCCGGACGCAGATTTCGATACGCTGCTTCCGGAAATGGGCGAATTGCAGGAAAAGATCGATGCGGTCGATGGCTGGACGCTCGACAACCAGCTTGAGATCGCAATGGAGGCGCTGCGTTGTCCGCCGGGCGACATCTCGGTCGAAAATCTCTCGGGCGGTGAACGTCGGCGCGTGGCATTGTGTCGCCTGCTGCTTGAAAAGCCGGAAATCCTGCTGCTCGATGAGCCGACCAACCATCTTGACGCCGAAAGTGTTCAATGGCTGGAAAAACACCTGATCGATTATGCCGGGAACGTCATCCTCGTCACCCATGACCGCTACTTTCTCGACAATGTAGTGGGCTGGGTGCTCGAACTTGATCGTGGGCGCGGAATTCCATTCGAAGGCAATTATTCGGCCTGGCTCGAAGGCAAGGCCAAGCGGCTTGAGCAGGAAGACACCGAGAATGAAAGCCGTGCCAAGGCGATCAAGGAAGAACTGCAGTGGATCCGGCAAAGCCCCAAAGCGCGTCAGACCAAGTCAAAAGCCCGCATCCGGGCGTTCGATGAATTGGTCGAAAGGCAGGCGGATCGCCGCCCCGGCGGCTCGCAGATCCTCATCCAGATCCCTGCGCGCCTTGGCGGCAATGTGATCGAGGCCCACGGCCTGACCAAGGCCTATGGCGACAAGCTGTTGTTCGAAAATCTCGACTTTACCCTGCCACCGGGCGGCATTGTTGGGGTGATCGGCCCGAACGGCGCCGGCAAATCGACCCTGTTCAAGCTCATCACCGGTCAGGAGCAGCCCGATGGTGGCACGATCAAGGTCGGTGAGACGGTCAAACTCGGCTATGTTGACCAGAGCCGCGACGATCTCGATCCCAACAAGAATGTCTGGGAGGAAGTTTCAGGCGGGAATGAACGCTTCTATTTCGGCAAGCACGAAGTGAACACGCGGGCCTATGTCGGCGCATACAACTTCAAGGGAACCGACCAGCAGAAAAAGGTCGGCCAGCTCTCGGGCGGAGAGCGCAATCGCGTCCATCTCGCGAAGATGCTGGCGGCAGGTGGCAATGTCCTCCTGCTCGATGAACCGACCAACGATCTCGACGTGGAAACGCTGCGCGCGCTGGAAGAGGCGCTCGAAGAATTCGC
>JANLST010000284.1:0-3088 GCA_031362505.1 Sphingomonadales bacterium | reverse complement strand
GATCGCAATCCTGAACGGCTGTGACAAAGTTCCCACCCCCAATGCACTGACCAACATCGCCCGCGAAACAGCAAGTCTGATTTGATTTCAGGTGCGAACCCTGATCACTACTCTATCATCTTGGACGCGTTGCGCTAGACTGCAAAGCCCAAAAATTAACCATGGTGCCACGAATGGCGGCGGAAGCGCGAAGTACTTCGAAAATGACACGAATCATACTCGCAACTGCGGCATTGATTGCCCTTTTCGCCGTCGGTTTGGCCATCTGGAATCGCTCGACTCCTCCGACACAACTTGCAACGCAAGTCGAGAAAGTACCCCAAGGCGATGTCGGGGTGATGATCTCGGGACTTGAGGCAAAACTGAAGGCCAACCCGAAGGATGCGGATGGCTGGCGGACGCTCGGCTGGGCTTTTTATGAAACAGGCAAGTTCGCCGAATCCGCGTCCGCCTATGCCCGTGCAACACAGATCAATCCCGGAAAGGCAGAATACTGGTCCTCGCTCGGTGAAGCCAGGGTGATGGCAGGATCGGGAAACGTGCCACCCGAGGCAAAACTGGCGTTCGAGAAGGCAGTCGCGCTTGACCCCAAGGATCCGCGCGCACGCTATTTCCTGGGCGTTGCGCGTGACATGTCCGGCGACCACAAAGGCGCGATAGACGATTGGTTCGCGCTGCTTGCCGACTCGCCTCCAGGTGCACCATGGGAAGCTGACGTACGCCGCCTGATCGCCGATATCGGGAGAAAGGAGAAGATTGAGGTGGCCAGCCGCCTCGCCGCGATCCGTCCGCTCCAATCCGCTGGCGGCGCCGCAATCGCGACAGCCGCCATCCCCGGGCCCAGCGCACAGGACATGCGAGCGGCCTCGCAAATGCCCAAAGGCCAGCAGGATGCCATGATCCAAGGCATGGTTGATGGGCTGGAGGCGAAACTGAAGGCCAATCCGAAAAATGCGCAGGGCTGGATCATGTTGATGCGGAGCCGCATGTCGCTTGGTGAATTGGCAAAGGCCAGCGCGGCCTATGCCAGTGCACGGGCGGCCTTTGCTGGCGATGCTCTCGCGCTTGGCCAGATCGACGCAGCCGCGCGCGAACTGGGAGTCAACTAGCGCTGTTTCGCCATGATTTCCACAAGCGCATTTGTATTGAGCGGCTCGGCGCACAGGAAGCCCTGGTAATAGTTGCAGCCTTCACGCGCGAGGAGTGCCAGCTGTTCTTCGGTCTCCACCCCTTCAGCGATGACGGCAAGGCCCAGCGAACGTGCCATGTCGATCACGCCGCGTACGACGATCCTATCGCGGGTTGAACCGGCAATGTCCTGTGCGAGCTTTTTGTCGATCTTGAGATAATCCAATGGCAAGGCCTTAAGATAGGCAAGGCTGGAATAACCTGTCCCGAAATCGTCGATCGCAACGCGGCATCCCCCCGCCCGCAGCGCCGCCAGCAAAGAGGCAGCATTGGCGAGATCTTCGATCAGCCCACTCTCGGTTATTTCAACCGTCAGCCGACCGCGCGGAAATCCGCATTCGTCAACCATCGAGAGAAGGCCGTCGACAAAGCCGGCGCGCCCTATATCACCGGCCGTTACATTGATCGCCATGCGCAGTCCGGAAAGTGACTCTGGCCAGTTTGCCGCCATCTTTGTCGCGCGCTGCTGGATATGGGCCGAAAGCGCCAAAAGATAATCAGACTGTTCGGCCACTGCGAACAGCGTCGCTGCACCGAGTTCTCCGTGCTCGGGATGCTGCCATCGCGCAAGCGCTTCAACGCCCACGATCCGTCCCGATGTGATTGAAACCTGCGGTTGAAAAAGGATGTCGATCTCATCGCGACCGAGCGCATTGCGCAAATCGGACTGGAGCGCCGCATCGCGTGCGGCACTGTCCTGGGCGGCGCTCGATACCATGCGAATTCGCCCTTGATCCGACGCCTTGGCATCGGACAAGGCAAGACTGGCGCGCCGCAGCAAGTGGCTGGCACTTTCATCTTTTCCGCTGCTTTCGACAATACTCACTGCGCTTGAAAGCGTGATCAGATTGGATCCTGAAAGCATCGGGCGCTCGATCAGGTCAACAAGCTGTTCGGCCAAAAGCATGACACGATCATCTCCGATCGATCCATCAATGCCGATAATAAACTCAGCCCCTGCTGTTCGCGCGACAATTGTGCGTTTGCCTGCAAGTTCGCGGACCAGCGGTCCAATAATTCGCGCAACGGACTGGAGAAGTTCGTCACCGGTTTCGCGTCCAAAGGCAGTATTGATCATCTCGAACCGCGTAATGGTCAGCAAGAGGACGTGAAACGTACCGACTCCAAGCCTGGTTTCAATCCAGCGACGGGCGGACGCTGCATCGCGCAGTCCCGTCAACGCATCCCGGCCACCGCGCGCAATTGCGTCCCCATCAATATCGAGCGGTTCGATCGTTCCGAAAATCAGATTGCGCGACGTGTCGAGCCGCAAATGTTGTGCTGCCCGAACTTCGCCAACGGCGGCATCAGGAAGCATGTGCGTAAATGCCGTAGGGCGGCCATCGGCAAGAATACGACGGATTGCTGTGCGACCGGCGGCCCGATCATCGGGTTTCAGCTTGTCGAGCAGTGCAAACATTCCGATTTCCCGAGAGTCGTGCGCGAGTCTCTTGCGAAGCCCTTCGCTGACGACGGCCTGTCCACCAGCGATGTCGGCTTGCCAGGCGAGCACACCATCCAGATCGACTTCGCGGCGACGCCCTATAACATTGTCCCCGCCCGCAAGACGTACGGCATGTCGCTCCGCAAATCTGAGCGACTGGAGCATTTCATTGTCCTTGAACGGACTCGCAAGGTAATGAGTAGCACCCGCTTGAACCAGCGTATCAAGATGATCGACATCGGTTCGCGAAATCAGGACAAGCAGCGATGCTGCGTTGACTTCCACGGCATCTGCAAGCGTTCTGACGGCCGCCAGTCCTTCGTCAAAGGCACCGCGTGCATCGACCACTGCGACCATCGCACCGCTGGCGACAAAGCGCTGTTCAGCGTTGTCCGCCCGTCGAGCCGCGATTGCCTGCCAGCCTGCTAGCGACACCGCTGCGGCGAGTTCATTGCG
>JANLST010000274.1:0-8020 GCA_031362505.1 Sphingomonadales bacterium | reverse complement strand
CTGTGGTCTGTCGGGCGGCGTTGACTCGGCGGTGGCTGCGGTCCTGATTCACGAAGCGATTGGAGACCAACTGACCTGCGTCTTTGTCGATCACGGGCTGATGCGGCTGGGAGAAGCCGAGCAGGTCGTCACTCTGTTTCGCGAGCACTACGGCATCACGCTTATCCATGTGGACGCCGAGGATCGTTTCCTTGGTGGCCTTGCGGGCCTCACGGATCCTGAGGCCAAGCGCAAGTTCATCGGCGGCGAGTTTATCAAGGTGTTCGAGGAGGAGGCGGCAAGGGTCGGAGGGGCAGATTTCCTCGCGCAAGGCACGCTCTACCCCGACGTCATCGAAAGCGTCAGCTTTACCGGCGGACCTTCGGTTACGATCAAGAGCCATCACAATGTTGGCGGCCTTCCCGAGCGCATGCACATGAAGCTGGTCGAGCCACTGCGCGAGCTGTTCAAGGATGAAGTGCGCGCATTGGGCCGCGAACTCGGTTTGCCCGACATATTTGTCGGGCGTCACCCATTTCCCGGACCCGGTCTTGCAATCCGAATCCCTGGCGAGGTGACCAAGGACCGGTGTGATATTCTTCGCCTCGCCGACGCGGTCTATCTCGACGAGATCCGCAAGTCGGGGCTCTATGACGAAATATGGCAGGCCTTTGCGGTCCTCCTTCCCGTCCGGACCGTCGGCGTGATGGGCGACGGGCGAACGTATGACTTTGTCTGTGGCCTGCGCGCGGTGACGTCGACTGATGGCATGACTGCGGATGTCTACCCGTTTGAAAGCAGCTTCCTGGCCCGCGTTGCGACGCGGATCGTCAACGAAGTCAAAGGCATAAATCGGGTCGTTTATGACTATACGTCGAAACCGCCTGGCACCATCGAATGGGAATAGGAACGATCCCTTCGGGATGTTCGCCACGAACCATTGCATAAACCGGGCTATCGTCCGACACACAATGCGTGTGTGGGAGATTCAAGAGCGGCCATCTTGACTGGCAAGGCTATCGCGCCTTGCTGGAAAGCGTCTCTTTGCAGATCATCAACGATAATCGGCTCAATTTCGAGGATCGCGAGGAAATCCGACCAACAGATGATGCCGTAATCGTGCGTCAAGCGCCACAAGGGGTGGAGTTGGCCAAGGCACGGTGGTGGCTGATTCCCTTTTTTTACAAGGGTGCGCTCAAGGAATGGAAAGCCACGACCTTCAACGCCAAAGCAGAGACGATCAAGACCGCCCCCAGCTATCGTGAGGCCTTCAAGCATCGCCGTTGCCTCGTGCCGGCGTCAGGCTGGTGGGAGTGGAAGGACGAAGGGGGATCGCGCAAACAACGCTATTGGGTGGAACCTCGAGACCGTGCGCCAATGATGTTCGGTGGAGTTTGGGATCGCGCGGAAACGAGCGATCGCGGCACGATCGAAAGCTTCAGTATTGTCACCCAGCCATCTGGCGCGCTGGCGCACCTGCACAACCGCGCACCGCTCGTCCTGTGGAGCAGCGACTGGGCGCGCTGGATCGACTGCGGAGAAACGGTCGATGACCTGCTTGCGCGAGAACCCGAAGATCGTTTTTTGGTTGGTCCCGATTGAAGGAACGTCCTTGCTGCTGCGTGACGATCTTAACCCGCTAACAATTGCTTAATGCGCTGCTCATGTTTTTTGGCAAAAAGCCTAAAGAAAATCCCTTCCGCGCCGATAACCATTGCATGATGTGCCGCAATCTGTGGCAAATCGAGTGAAGGATGATATCGTGACAATGCAGCTAGTCCGCGCGCCCGAATTGCCCAGTTCAGAACAATTCGAAACGGCAGAGCGCCGTTACGCCGTGGTGCTCAACGCACAAATCAACGGTGACTCGTTTGCGGATCCCGTCTCGATCAGGATTTGCAACATTTCAGCGGGCGGCTTGATGGCGGTGGTGCCACCCCATGTGACGGTCGGCGGACATATTGCGATCGTCATTCGTCATGTCGGCAAACTGTTCGGGCACATTGTCTGGGCACGAAAGGACAGGATCGGAATCAAGTTCGATCACGAAATCGATCCGGTCGCGCTTTTGGCGGATCGTGCCGAGCGCGCCGCGGCCCCGTCACTCATGGCGAACAAGTTCGTCGAGTTGACCAAGCGGACAATGATCGTTCCAGGGATGGATTTTCCGATCGAGACAGTCGGAAGCGCGTTGCACGCCGCCTGAATGTGTCACCCTTCGCGGTGATAGGGATGTCCGGCAATGATGCTGGTTGCGCGATAGATTTGTTCGACGAGCATTGCGCGGATGAGCATGTGCGGCCAAGTGGCCCGGCCAAAGGCAACAAGCATATCTGCGCTTGCACGGTCTTCTGGTGAATGGCCGTCCGCAGCACCAATCAGGAAACGAGCTTCACGCGTGCCCGAATCTCGCCATTGTTGTAGGGTGTATGCAAGGTTTGCCGAGCCTAATTGCTCGCCCGTTTCATCAAGCGCGATGATTTTGGTGTCCGGCAAAACGCGGGGCAGTTTGCCGCCAATGTCAGGCAGTTCGGTGATCTGAAGCGGCCAACCGATCCGTTTTTCGTATCGTGCGATCAGGTCAGCTTCCGGGCAGCGCCCCATCTTGCCACGCGCGATAATGTGAAGCTTCAAGTGTTCTCCGGAACTGGCGGGGCATCGCCAAAGGCCCACATGCGCTCAAGATTGTAAAAGCTGCGGACTTCGGGGCGGAAAAGGTGGACGATCACATCACCGGCGTCAATCAACACCCAGTCGGCGGCTGGAAGGCCTTCGATGCGGGGCGAACGATGGAACTCACCCTTGATCTTTTCGGCAATCTTGTGCGCCATCGACGCAACTTGTCTGGTCGACCGACCGCTTGCGATCACCATGTGATCGGCAATGGTCGATTTCCCGGCAAGCGGGATCGACACCGTCTCCACCGCCTGATCGTCATCAAGCGATTGAAGAATCAGTGAGTGGAGGACATCTGAAGGATGGGGGGCTTTGGCGCTTTTGGCGGCAGAGGCTGCGGGCAAATTTGGTCTCAATCGATCATAAGGCGCGTTACAGGATCGCGCAGGGGGGTGGATGTGGATTGGCAAAACCAGTCGGGATTGGCCCGGCGGATCGCTGTGGCGGAGCTTTTGTCAGGGCGGAAGCGCAAGAGCACGAGCGCCGGTGTTCTCCACTCTGTCCAGTGTTTTGCCTGACGTGCGGGGCGGACAAATTTCCGCAGCCAGCCCATGGCGCGGGTCGCCTGAGTGGTGCCCTCATAGCCTGGGCGCGCAATAATCGCAATCGGGATCGTTCGCGCAATCCTCCGCCAGTCGCGCCATTGGGGGAACTGGGCGAGATTGTCGGCGCCCATCAGCCAGATGAAGCGTCGATCAGGGTAGCGGCGGACAAGCGCCTCAATCGTATCAACCGTGTAGCGCGTGCCCAGTTTCGATTCGATGGCGGTTGGGCGGATGATGCTTCGTCGCGCCATCTTTCGTGCCGATCTGAAACGCGCATTGAGCGGTGCCATGTCCTTGGCGCCCTCTTTCAAGGGATTGCCAGGTGACACGAGCCACCAGACCTCCTGGGCGCCCAGCGCCTCGGCAGCAAAAAGACTGATCCTGCGGTGACCGCGATGTGCCGGGTTGAACGATCCGCCAAGAAGCGCAGTGGGCGTCAAGGCCGGATCTGACCCGTCCCGCGCACAATCCATTTGTATGTTGTCAGGCCTTCAAGGGCGACCGGGCCGCGCGCATGGAGCCGGCCGGTCGCAATGCCGATTTCAGCGCCAAGACCGAACTCGCCGCCATCGGCAAACTGGGTGGACGCGTTGTGCATCACAATCGCACTGTCGACCGCCGATAGAAACAATTCGGCGGCACCGGGATCTTCTGTGATGATCGCATCGGTGTGGTTCGAACCATGCGCCGCAATGTGCGCGATTGCACCCTCCACACCATTGACGAAGCGAACGGCGCAGATCGAATCGAGATATTCGGTTTCCCAATCCGTCTCCATCGCAGCGCGGGCCCGCGGTTCGATTGCCAATGTCGTTGCATCGCCTTTCAGCGTACACCCGGCGTCGATCAACGCCCGAAGAAGTACACTTGGTTCTGCATAGCCCTGATCGATCAGGAGCGTCTCCGTGGCGCCGCAGACGCCAGTCCTGCGCATCTTGGCGTTGACCACGATTGCTTTGGCCTTGGCACCATCGGCGGCGGCATCAATATAGGTGTGGCAGATGCCATCAAGATGCGCGAGCACGGGCACGCGCGCATCCGACTGCACGCGAGAAACCAAAGCCTTGCCACCCCTTGGAATGATGACGTCGATAACATTATGTGCGGTGAGCATGGCTCCGACGACGGCGCGATCAGTGGTGGGCACGATCTGGATGGCGTCCACGGGCACCCCGGAATGCTCCAGCCCTTTGACAAAGGCCGCGTGGATTGCGTGGTTTGATTTCGTTGCTTCGGATCCACCTCGCAATATGACGGCGTTGCCCGATTTCAGGCAAAGAGCTGCGGCATCGGCGGTCACATTCGGGCGGCTTTCGTAGATTATCCCGACAACGCCGAGAGGAACCCGGATGCGCGAGAGTTTCAGCCCGTTTGGACGCGTGCTTTCGTCGATCAGCATGCCAACCGGATCGCGCAAGCCTGCGACCGCTTCGACACCGGCGGCCATCGCTTCAAGCCGATCCCGGTCGAGCGCGAGACGATCGAGCATGGCACCTGTCAACCCGCTGGCTTTGCCGCGTTCGAGATCATGGGCGTTGGCATCCAGAATCGAGGCGCTGAACGTCCGTATTGCGGCGGCGCCAGCCATGAGTGCTTCCGACTTCCTGACCGCGGGCAGCCGCGCAATGTCGCTCGTCGCGCGCCGGGCGGCACTGCCCATCCGGGCGATCAGGTCATTCGGGTCGATTGCGGTTTCCTTCATGGGCGTGCCCCTAGCACAGGTGCGGCGATTTCAGCCAGCGGTTCCACGGTCAAAGGCCGCAAAGGCCGGGGCGAGCCAGTCGGGCAGGGGGATCGGACGATGGCTCGCCAAGTCCACATGGACATTCACCAGTTCCACTTCGGCGCGCAGATCGTCTTCACCATTGTCCCGGGCGCCGTGAATTTCCACCAATTGAGTCATGCTTGTCGTGCCGGATCTTACCGTGCGCGCCAGCACATCAATCATTTCGTCCGCCTCGATCGGTTTGGCCCAGGTGACTATTGCACGCTTGACATGGAACTCGAGCGGCTCATCAGGATGGAGTTTGCGAAAGCCGACTTCGCGATAATATTCAGTGATCGCGATATCGGCATAGTCCAGATAGCGCGCGTTGAAGACCACGGCCTGTGGATCGACCTCGGACCAACGGACACGGAAACGGTGCGTGAAGGCAAAATCGGCGCGGGACATACGATTGTTTTCTTATCCGGCCTTCACGCCGACATTCACCCCCATCGACTGGAGATATTTGCGGACATTTCGCCCGGCCTGCCGGAGCCGCTGTTCATTTTCGACCATCGCGATGCGGACAAAGCCTTCGCCTTCCTCGCCATAGCCGACGCCTGCTGCAACCGCGACGCCGGCATGGGTGAGCAATTGCTTGGAGAATTCAAGGCTGCCCAGATGCGCGAGCGCAGGTGGCAGCGGTGCCCAGGCGAACATCGAGGCGCGCGGGGAGGGGATCTCCCATCCGGCGCGCCCGAAGCTTTCAACGAGCACATCGCGGCGCTTCTTGTAAAGCTCGCGATTGGCAGCAACGATATCCTGCGGCCCGTTGATCGCGGCCACCGCTGCGGCCTGAATTGGCGTAAAAGCGCCATAATCGAGATAGGATTTGACCCGTGACAGCGCCGCAATCAGCGTCTTGTTGCCAACCGCAAAGCCGATCCGCCAGCCCGCCATCGAATAGGTTTTCGACAATGAGGTGAATTCGACGGCGACGTCCTTCGCGCCCTTGACTTGAAGGATCGAAGGCGTCGGGCAGCCGTCAAAATAAAGTTCGGAATAAGCAAGGTCGGACAGGACCCACAGCCCATGCTCCTTGGCGAACGCCACGACGCGCTCGTAAAACGCCAGATCGACGACTTCGGCGGTCGGGTTTGAGGGATAGCCCATCACCAGCACCGAAGGCTTGGGCACCGTGAATTTCATCGCCCGCTCAAGCGCCTCGAAATAGCGCTCGTCGGGGGTGGTTGGCACACTGCGGATCGTCGCTCCGGCAATGATGAAGCCGAAGGTGTGAATCGGATAAGACGGATTGGGCGCAAGGATCACGTCGCCGGGCGCAGTGATCGCCTGGGCGAGGTTGGCCAGCCCTTCCTTGGACCCGAGCGTCACAACAACTTCGCTTTCCGGATCGACATCAACACCAAAGCGACGGCCATAATAGCTCGCCTGCGCCTTGCGCAGCCCCGGAATACCGCGCGACGCGGAATAGCCATGCGCATCCGGTTTCCTTGCCACTTCGCACAATTTGTCGATCACATGCTGGGGCGGCGGCAAATCGGGATTGCCCATCCCAAGGTCGATAATGTCCTCCCCCGCCTGCCGCGCAGCCGCCCGCATCGCGTTCACTTCGGCGATGACATAGGGGGGCAGGCGTTTGATGCGGTAGAATTCTTCGGACATCTCAACTTTCCAGTTTGCGGACGGGAGGCGTCCCCCATGCGTCAAAATGGCGCGGCTTGCCAGCAAAAGGTCGTTTTGGGGTTTGGGAGGGCGTCAGCTTTTAATCCAAACCCAACTCGACGACATCTTAATGTTCTGGAAGACGATCTTTGATACGGTCCCTCAATGATGAGTCCAATTCAAAAATTTTGGATCCTCGCCGCTGCAGGGTGGGTAACATCAACATTATTCGTTTTTTTGTGGCGACGGAGTGCCGATATACTTCGCGAAGAGAGGAAACTTCGTACAATCCAGGGCCGGATATTAAATGCCAAAATCCAAGAGGCAGAAGCTGGCTCCCATGCGAGATGGATAGCAAGCTCATTACCTCTCGGAGTAACAATAGATGGCATTTACGGAAACTGTCCAGTTTGTGCAGAAGGATGCGTGGACGGGTTTAACTTTGATTTCCGCGCCAGGGGAAATAATTGGAGTTTTGAAGTAGTCGACCCCAATAACGAAAACGAAGTGATTGAGCCGCTTTGGCGCATTGAGCGGCGTTATGGTGAAACGCCTTTCTCAGCTGGTTGGATGCCGCAAGCGGAAGCGTTAGTCTTCATTCTAGATGCTGCAAATCTCTTTCGAGAGGCGCAGCGCGATATTGTCGCCCCGTAACTGCGATGGACAGCTTCGCTTCGCTCGCAATGACGGGTGACGTGGATGACCGGCAAACTGCTCTAAAAGGCCGCTGTTGGGAATGGAGAGAAAACCACTCACGTTCTTTGCGCTTTTGCATTGATGCCTTACAGCCCATTAACGTCCTGACTTTCCATCTCGAGGATAGCATTCATGCGTGTCACGGAATGCGACCTTCCGCTTGCCAGTGTGCTTGATCGCGGGGTTGTCGCGTCGGCCTATTTCCGCGATTCCTACCGTGCGCCACTGCGCGATCCGCTACAGGACATGGCCGACATTTTCTTTGCGATCTTCGGCCATCACCCCGGTTGGATGAAGGCCTTGCTCATCGCCCGCAACTGGATTGCATCGCGGTGCGGGCTTGATGTGCCGGCTGCCTCGGAGATCATGAACGCTTCGCGCAAGGAGCATTATCAGGTCAGTGACACCATCGGGCCTTGGCCGATTTTTTCGCTGACCGAGACTGAACTCGTCGCCGGTCGCGACAACAAGCATCTTGATTTTCGGCTTTCATTGATGCGGATCACGCATGACGAGGTGCCGAGCGTTGTCGTTTCAACGATCTGTTCGGTGCACAATTGGTCCGGGAAATTATATCTGTTCTTTATCGTTCCGTTTCACAAATGGGGCGTGAAGCGGCTGATTTCGAAGGCGATCATCACGGGCAGATTATAGCCTGTCCGATGGTGCTTAAAGGCGATCTTTGCCTACCTAACCCGCAAAGCGAGGCAAGCTCATTCGTTAGATCGGCGGC
>JANLST010000266.1:0-5664 GCA_031362505.1 Sphingomonadales bacterium | reverse complement strand
GCGTTGGTGGCTTCAGGAGCAGCGGGCGCATTCTGTTCGGGACTCTCGCCAAAGGCTGCGCCCTCAATTGGATCATCGGCGCCGGCCAATTCCGAATTTGCATACTCCAAAGCTTGTATCAGATCGTTTTCACGCTGTGCACTTGTCCAGCCCTTCTGTTCAAGTTGGGTCGCCTGCCCCGACAAGGCGGCAAGGACCGGCAGAAAGGAGGCAGCGACTGACATCGCTAGCGCCCCTGACAGACATTCTGTTCGGTGGTGTCCAGGAAAGGCGCGAACGGGCAGCCGACGTAACGCAGCCTCACGCCAGCGCCGGGGATCTGAACGACAAGCTGATCAGATCGGCGCGCGGCAGGTGCGTTGCCAATGCCGCCGATGCGTGCGCCTGCATTGTATGCGCCGAGGAATGAAATCATGTCATCCTGGTCGATCCCATCACCCGATACGCCAATTGCGCCCACCAGCACGCTGCCGCGATAGACTGGAACGGCGCCGGGAAATATCTGGATGCCATTTTGCAGGCGGTTTTGGCCGGGAACAACGTCTGGCGAAAGGGTGCACCTTGCCGGCGTGTCAGGATTGACGCCATTGCTGAGCAGGAATCCGACATGGGTAATGATGTTGTCAGTGACCAATTCGGACTGAAGGCCAGTGTTGAAAGGGTTGAAACTGCTTATGCCAGGCGAAAGTGCTCCTGGTGCGCGTCCGACCTCACCGTCAGGAAAATAAGGGCGCGAAACATTTCCAACCGCACGATTGCTCCATGCCGTTTGACCCGCGAAGATATTGGGGTCGTTGAAAAAAGTGCGGGAAAGCACAAGTCGATTCTGAACCGCAGCCGTGCCGTTTCCGGCCAGTTCGGCCGCCGCTTTCGCATTTGAGAGAAAGGCCACGGTACGCGCCTTTTGAAGTGACACATCAATGCCGAAAAGTGGTGCGTCTGGAGAGCGCACGACGCCAAGAACCGATCCGAACGTGTCCACGACCGAGATGGAAACCTGCGCCCGGCTATCAAGCGGCTGGCGGATCTGCGCACGCGCGCGGCTCATGATCAGGAACGCTTCTTCAAGCAGTGCCCGCGTTTCGGCGAGCGTAAGCGGTTGGGTGACTTCGGCACCATCCGTTCCTGCGCGGATCGGGAAGCGGTTGGTTCCAGATCCATCGGTCAGGATGAAAGCATCGCGATTTGAAAACTCTGCGGCAGTTGATGCGCGAATTCCGGACGCTTCGCTTCCATAAGCCGCACCTGCGATGATGGCGCCGCTGGAATAGCCCGGAAGTCCTGTCAGTGCGCCAGCAACCCCATTGATTGTCGCAAAGCCGGGTGCAGCGCCGGTCGCGAGCAATTTGTCTGTCGTGGCATCGCTGTATCGCAGAAATGTTCCGTCGACCGAAATTCTGTCGGCCCGGATCGCCTGCGGTGCTTCGAAGTTTCGGGTTCCGGCGAGAGCAATATACTCCTCATCATCGCTATCTACGTCGAGAATGTTGGCATCGAACCCGTAGACACCATCCGCCATGACGCCGATCCCGCCAACAAGCACCCCATTCTTGTAGAGTGCCAGACCACCCGCATCCGCCGAAAGCCCGAGAGGTGATCGCTTTGGCCCAATCAGCGCAGCGGCACCTCCGCCGGAATTGAACCGGGTTACCAGATCCGAACAGGGGAGCGAGCTGAATTGCACGCCATAAAGTGGTCCGCTTTCAAGTCCGACTGCGTTTGGCGCCGGAGGAAAGTGCTGCTGAACGATCTGGCTTGCCGTGCGGGTTGAAAATGCATTGCCACTGCTGGAAAGATAGGCTGCAGTAATGGCCTTGGCGAGCGCCCCTGGCAATGCTGCCGGCGCGGCAAGGCTCAAACCCGACAGCGTCCCCGGAACGGGCGTCGTCAAGGCTGGGATGCGAAGCGAGAGGTCCGCGTTGTTCATCCGGAACAAGGCAAGCAGATTGCCGACGCGGTCAACAACCGCGATCGTTGCCGGACGGTTCCGCGCTTGCGCCTCAGCCACGGACTGGGCGAGAACCTGTTGCACGTCGGCAATGGACAACGACTCCTGTGCCGGGACCTGATAAACTGTTGCCGGTGTCGGTGGAGGCGGTGGCGTGACCACAGGCGACGTGCTTGTTCCACCGCCGCCACATCCAGCCAGCACAAGCGCCGCGGCTGATATCATCGCAATGGAAGACCGGATACGCATCAACGCAACGTCCTGATTGTCCTGACAGCACTGCCCAGAGCCCGGCGGAACTCAGCCGGACGATAGTCATTCGGATCGCGCACAGCAGCATAGGCGCGATTGATCTCGCTTCTGATCGACGCCACCCGTTGAGCCGGCAGCTGGCCGCCATTGACCAACGCATTGAGCAACGTGTCCGCTGCCATGACGGCCTGCACGCTGCCTTCGTAATCTGTGTAGCGCGGATTGATCGCTTCGCTTGCAATCAGGTCAATAATCGAAAAGGTCTGCGCACGATCAAAACTGGTCGACTTGAAGACACTGGCAAGCGCGTTCGCGCTGGTGCGCAGTTTTCCGGCGGCCACAACGGCGCTACTGCGATCCCGGGCAATAGCCGCATGAAACGCCCTGCTATCAGCATCGAATCGCGTTGCAACGCCCGGTGCCGCGATGCGTGCCGCAGCGGAAAGCATGATCATGTTTTCATCATTGAATGGCGGCATGCCGACCGGAATTGGTCGACCGGGATTGTCCGCGACCGTCTGCGTGAACTGCTGTTCATCGAAGATCCGTCGATGGCAGCTATGGCAATCGAAAAAATAGAATTCGGGAAATTGTCCTTCGGTTCCAATGCTTGGGCTGGCGTAAAGCGAGAGCGCCCTTTCGAGCGCCATTGCCTGGCCAACGGCCCATACCCGAACGCCATTGCTGCGGCCCTTGCGCTGAACATAGTCAGCGTCTTCGTCGTGATGCGCCTGCAATGTCGTAAACAGATCGAGCTCAAACGAAATTCGCGGATGTCCGGCGGCCATGATCCGGTGGTTTACAAACTGCCCGCCATCCGCAGATCCGAAGTGGCAATCGAGGCAAATGCCAGCTTTGACCGATGGATTCTCCAGCGCGACAAGTCCGGCCGCAAGGCTGGCACCATGGTTTCCCGCCTTGTGGACATCAATCCAGTTGGCGGAGCCGCCGTGGCAGGCTTCACAACCCACACCGTCGGATTGCTGAAAACGAACGCCGCGTGAGGGTGCCGGTTCGGCATGGCAGCCCAGGCACATTGGCGAAGAACTTGCCGAACCGAGCCCAAGGCGGCCTGCAATTGCTGCACTGCGTGCATTGCTCAGGACGGAAAAGGCACGACTATGGGCTCCCGTCGGTGAGGATGGTTCCTGCCAGCGGAGGATTTCATCCTGGCGTACGATCTTGCCATCCGCTTCAGAGCGCCCGTGACAGGTCGAACCAGCGCAGGTTGCGACACCGAGATGAGTCTTGTCGTTGGGCAGTGCAGCCTTGGCTGGCGCATTTCCCGGTATCGCGCCAGCGATCAGTGCAAAGCTGGCAAGCAACGACAATAGCGAAAGCGCCGCAAGTGCCCGCCAGTCCTTCCCAACCTGTGCGATGGTATCCCTATGCACCGCTCCCCCCGTCCGTCCGGCTCAGCCGAACGTCGCTCAAATTCAAACTGCGATGCAACCCTTATGTTCTGACAACACTTTTTTAGGCAGATTTGAACGCGAAACAAGCGCGGATTTACCATGTTTGTCAACTATTCACGTCGAGTTTCCGCCATTTGTGGCGCATTTGTCACAGATGTTAGGAACGACGCCGAATTACCAGATTGCGAATTTCGGTCATGTCTTCCATCGCAAAGCGTATGCCTTCGCGGCCCAGTCCAGAGTCCTTGACGCCGCCATACGGCATGTTGTCGACCCGATAGCTGGGCACATCGTTGATGACCACGCCGCCGACATCGAGCTTGTCCCAGGCATCAAGCGTCTTGAACAAATCGCGTGTGAAAATCCCTGCCTGAAGCCCGAACTTGCTGTCATTGACGATATCGAGCGCTTCTTCGAACTCGGTGAATTTGATGAGAAACGCGACGGGCCCAAAAGCCTCCTCGATATTGAGCTTGGTATTGCGGTCCACATTATCAAGCAGAGTTGCCTGCAGCATGGCGCCCTCGCGCTTGCCCCCACACAACAACGTCGCGCCCTGCGCAATTGCTTCCTGGATCCATCCATCAAGGCGCTTCGCCTCGCCTTCGGAAATCATGGGACCAATGAAGACATTGCGATCCTTGGGGTCGCCAGACACCAATGTTTTCGTTTTCGCGACCAGCATATCGCGAAACTGATCATAAATATCGGCATGGATCAGGATTCTTTGCACGCCGATGCAGCTTTGGCCGGATTGGTAGAAGGCGCCGAAGATGACACGCTCCAGCGCATCGGGGAGGTCGGCATCCTTGTCCACAATGACGGCCGCATTTCCACCCAACTCCAGAACAACTTTCTTCTTGCCCGCCTTGGCCTTCAGCTCCCAACCGACGACCGGAGAGCCGGTAAAGCTCAGCAGTTTCAACCGGTCATCCTCGGTAAAAAGATCAGCGCCTTCGCGGTGGGCGGGAAGGATCGAGAATGCGCCCTTGGGCAGATTGGTCTCGGCCAGCACTTCACCCATAAGGATGGCACCCAATGGCGTCCGGCTGGCGGGCTTCATCACGAAGGGGCAACCAACGGCAAGCGCTGGCGCGATCTTGTGCGCCGCAAGATTGAGCGGGAAGTTGAAGGGGGACACGAAGGAGCAGGGCCCGATTGGCACGCGCTTCCATATGCCCTGATAGCCTTTTGCGCGCGGGCTAATATCGAGCGGTTGGACTTCTCCTGTCATCCGCACTGACTCTTCGGCCGCGATCCGGAATGTATCGATCAGGCGGCCAACCTCGCCTTCGCTGTCCTTGATTGGCTTCCCGGCCTCAATGCACAGCGCATAGGCAAGTTCGTCATAGCGTTCCTTGAACCGCGCGACACAATGCATCAGCACATCCTGGCGCTCATAACTGGCCATTCGTGCCATCGGTTCAGCCGCTTCGACGGCGCCCTGGATTCCGGCATCGATCGTCTTGGCATCCGCTTGCGCGCAACGGAACGCGACCTTACCGGTATATTTGTCGGTCACCTCAAGGTCGGTGTTTGGCTGCTCTGCCTTGTTATTGAGGTAGAGCGGATAAATATCCTTGAGCATGCTCACAGCTTTGCACTCAGCTCCTTGATGTCCTTGTTGAGGATACGATCATTGTCAGAATAATCGACCGGGCAGTCGATCAGGTGCACCCCTGGCGTGTTCAGAGTGTGCTTGAGCAATTGATCGAGATGGGCGGCGCTTTCGACTCGGTACCCATTGGCGCCATAGCTTTCGGCATATTTGACGAAATCAGGGTTGCCATAGGTCAGCCCCCAATCCTTGAAACCCATATTGGCCTGTTTCCAGCGGATCATGCCATAGCTGCTGTCGTTGAGAATGAGGGCGGTGAAATTGAGCTTCAGACGGACAGCGGTTTCCATTTCCTGGCTGTTCATCATGAATCCGCCGTCACCACAGATCGCCATGACCTTTCGATCGGGATAGACCATCGAAGACATCATCGCAGACGGGAGCCCGGCTCCCATCGTAGCAAGCGCATTGTCGAGCAATACAGTATTGGC
>JANLST010000258.1:0-2680 GCA_031362505.1 Sphingomonadales bacterium | reverse complement strand
CTATGGCCGCCATCGCGCCGGGATCGTTGCAACCGTCATTCACTATCGCCCGCGCAGCGCGGTTCGCGATGTCGGCAAGGCGCTTGGCCTGACCGAGGATGTGACCGCCCGGCTGGCCAGCACGATCTGGGGGAGTTGGGGCAGCAAGCCCGATGAGAAGCGGGTCCGTGAAACGGGGTTTGACCCGGACAATCCCGAGATCGCCCGTTTGAAGGCGCTGTCGGAACAACTCATGCAATTTCCCCGCCATCTGTCGCAGCACGTTGGCGGCTTCGTACTGAGCGAAGCCCGGCTCGACGAGATTGTCCCCATTCACAATGCGGCAATGGAGGATCGCACCTTCATCGAATGGGACAAGGACGATATTGATGCGCTGAAGCTGATGAAGGTTGACGTCCTGGCGCTCGGCATGCTGACCTGCATTCGCAAGGCTTATGCAATGATCGCACACCAGCAAGGGCCTGGGCTGACACTCGACAATGTCCCGGACGAGGACGAGGCAGTGTTTGACATGCTGTGCGCCGGCGACACGATTGGCGTGTTCCAGGTCGAGAGTCGGGCACAGATCAACATGCTGCCGCGCCTGCGACCACGCGAATTCTATGATCTTGCGATTCAGGTCGCGATCGTCCGGCCCGGCCCGATCCAGGGAGATATGGTGCATCCCTATCTGCGTCGCAGGCAGAAGATCGAAAAGGTCGACTATCCCGCCCCAGCCCCGGAGTTTGGGCCAGCGGACGAGTTGCGGCAGGTGCTGGGCAAGACGCTGGGGGTGCCGTTGTTTCAGGAGCAGGCGATGAAGTTGGCGATCGTGGCTGCCAATTTCACCGATTCGGAAGCCAACCAGTTGCGGCGTGCCATGGCAACCTTTCGCAATCTTGGAACGATCGACACGCTGCGCGACAAGCTGGTCAATGGCATGGTCGGACGTGGTTATGAGCAGGATTTCGCCGAGCGTTGCTACCGACAGATCGAAGGATTTGGCAGCTATGGCTTTCCCGAAAGCCACGCAATTGCCTTTGCGCGACTGGCCTGGATTTCGGCGTGGATCAAATTTCATTATCCCGCAATCTTTGCTGCCGCCCTGCTCAATTCGCAGCCGATGGGCTTTTATGCTGCCGCGCAGATCGTCCGTGATGCGCGCGAACATGGTGTGGACGTGCGTGCCGCTGATGCGAATGCGAGCGATTGGGATAACAAGATCGAAGGAGGATCGCTCCGCCTGGGCCTGCGACAGGTCGATGGGTTTCGTGAAGCCTGGGCGGATGCCATGCTGGCCAATCGCCCCTTCACGTCGATTGAGGACATGGCGCGGCGCGCTTGCCTTCCGCCCCGCGCGCTCCGCCTGCTCGCCGATGCCGACGCGCTCCGCTCTTTGGGGTTTGACCGGCGCGAGGGCGCTTGGGAAGCGAGGCGAACGCCGACCAGCGAGTTGCCGCTCTTTACCGCTGCCCGTGCGCGCGAACTGGGAGAAGAGCCCCAGGCAAAGCTGCCGGTAATGCAGCTAGGTGAGCATGTCGCGGCCGATTACCAGACGGTGCGGCTTTCGCTCAAAGCCCATCCGATGCAGATTCTGCGGCCCGTTTTCGTCGCGGAGGGCGTGACCAGTTGTGCAGAAATTGCAGCCGCCAAAAATGGTGCACGCGGCAGGGTTGCCGGCATTGTGCTCGTTCGCCAGCGACCGGGCAATGGCAAGGCGATCTTCGTTACGCTCGAAGATGAAAGCGGTATCACAAACATCATCATGTGGGCGCGCACGTTTGAACGGTTTCGCCTCGCCGTCATGTCGTCACGATTGATGCAGGTCGAAGGCGAAATCCAGAAAAGCCCCGAGGGCGTGATCCACTTGATGGCCCACAGGATCGTGGATCGCACCGACGTCCTTGCGACCCTGTCCGACGTGCACAAGGCCAACCCGCAACTGAGCCGCGCTGACGAGTTCATCCATTCTTCGCCGCCGCGCCATGTCCGGACCGGCGGGCATCCGAGAAACGTCCGTACATTTCCAAAATCGCGCGACTTTCATTAATGCTAGTGTCGCAAGCCGACCGTTGTGCGCTATTCCTTGCACACGTTTTTACCGGGAGATCGTCCTATGACTGACACATTCAAGGGAAAGACCGTATTCGTCGCAGGCGCATCAAGCGGGATCAATCTTGAGATCGCACGACAATTTGCGGCCGAAGGGGCAAAGGTTGCCATTCTCAGCCGTTCACCGGAAAAAATTGCCGCCGCAGCGAAGATGATCAGCGACGAGGGCCATCAGGTCATCGGTATCGCGTGCGACGTCCGCGACTATGCCGGCCTCGAAGCCGCCTATGCACAAACTGTCGCCGCGTTTGGAAAGATCGACGTGGTTCTGTCGGGCGCAGCCGGGAATTTCCTTGCGCCTGCGCTGGGTATGAGCGCGAATGCCTTCAAGACCGTGATCGATATTGACCTGCTGGGTACATTCAATGTGTTCCGCGCAAGCTTCGAGCATCTGAACCGCCCGGGCGCTTCGCTGATCACGATCACCGCCGGACAGGCTGTCAAGCCAGTGATGTTCCAGATTCATGCCTGCGCGGCCAAGGCCGGGGTAAACATGGTAACAAAGTGTCTCGCAATGGAGTGGGGTCCGGCCGGCGTCCGCGTCAACGCGATTTCACCCGGGCCGATCGCCGACACCGAGGGTATGGCG